>NZ_JBNDIN010000037.1:0-1021 GCF_050434425.1 Serratia sp. 2723 | reverse complement strand
GGGAACTCAAAGGAGACTGCCGGTGATAAACCGGAGGAAGGTGGGGATGACGTCAAGTCATCATGGCCCTTACGAGTAGGGCTACACACGTGCTACAATGGCATATACAAAGAGAAGCGAACTCGCGAGAGCAAGCGGACCTCATAAAGTATGTCGTAGTCCGGATCGGAGTCTGCAACTCGACTCCGTGAAGTCGGAATCGCTAGTAATCGTAGATCAGAATGCTACGGTGAATACGTTCCCGGGCCTTGTACACACCGCCCGTCACACCATGGGAGTGGGTTGCAAAAGAAGTAGGTAGCTTAACCTTCGGGAGGGCGCTTACCACTTTGTGATTCATGACTGGGGTGAAGTCGTAACAAGGTAACCGTAGGGGAACCTGCGGTTGGATCACCTCCTTACCTAAAGATATGCAGTTGCGTGCAGTGTCCACACAGATTGTCTGATGAAAAAGTAACGAGCAGAAATACCTTTATAGGCTTGTAGCTCAGGTGGTTAGAGCGCACCCCTGATAAGGGTGAGGTCGGTGGTTCAAGTCCACTCAGGCCTACCAAATTCGCACTTATGCTGCGTTGCACGCGATACGTTTACACCGTAAACGTCCAGTGAGCATGCCTTGCCTGAGCGAGTGGTAAATAAAGGTTTCTGCAAGTGACTGTATGGGGCTATAGCTCAGCTGGGAGAGCGCCTGCCTTGCACGCAGGAGGTCAGCGGTTCGATCCCGCTTAGCTCCACCATATCCATACGGTCCTTGATAATACTTCAGAGTGTACTGGCAACAGTATGCTGCGAAGTATTTTGCTCTTTAACAATCTGGAACAAGCTGAAAATTGAAACATGACAGCTGAAACTTATCCCTCCGTAGATGTATTGGGGTAAGGATTAACCTGTCATAGAGTCTCTCAAATAAACAGCACGACAGTGTCTCTGTTTACAGAAACACCTTCGGGTTGTGAGGTTAAGTGACTAAGCGTACACGGTGGATGCCTAGGCAGTCAGAGGCGATGAAGGGCGTGCTAAT
>NZ_JBNDIN010000036.1:0-1062 GCF_050434425.1 Serratia sp. 2723 | reverse complement strand
CGGCATTGTTTTTAAAGGGATATTTTGCCCTTTTCTCCCTGATTTCTCTTTCATACTCCCGTTCTCGTCTCGGCGGCAGTTTTAGCATCGCTGCATTACTGTAAAAGTGTTTGAGATGTCCCGGTATTGCCCCCGGTGATGACCAGGGCAGCCCGATTAACAACCGCATTATCTCTGTCAGCGAACCACTGAAGCTCAACTGATAGGGCAGATAATTACCTTTCAGGCTGAACGCCATTTTCACCATCTGATAACGTACCAGGTTATATGTCAGCATTATTCCCCACAGCTCTTGTCTGACCATCTCAGGTAATTTACTTCGCAGTGTCCACCGATTTCCGCACAGGTTCTGTTTTACTTCACGATACCCCAGCTCTATTTCCCAACGGTGTTTGTACAGCTCTGCAATGTCTGCGACCGGGTAACGCATTGCATCTGTCATCGATGTGACAACCTGACGTTCCACACCGTTAACCTTACGCCGGATTAACCGGACGGTAAGCGTATCCGGCAACCCTTCCCACTGCTTTCTGGCTTGCGGGGAAGTCTTCAGCGTTATCAGTTCATCCTGTTTACTCAGCCTGCGTACCACCTCATACTGTGTACCTTTTTTCAGCGGCAGCAACCAATGGCGATTTTCCCCGGTGCAATGCCAGTTGTGCAGCAGACCTGTTGACCAGAAGCCTCTGTCAAACAGCGTCACGCTGTTATCCGGGACCTGTTCTACCAGCCTTGCCGCCAGACGCATTTCATTAACGTCATACCGGTCCATTACACTCGCGCGCAGCAGATGGCTACTGAGCTCCATCAGGCAGACCATACGGACCTGCGGATAGCCTTTTTCACCGTACTGGTTTTCCGCTTTCGCGAAGGCTGCGGCATTTTCCGGTGTATCGGGTGCACGCCAGACCACGCCATCAACGGCATTCAGCGTCAGGCCGTTCCAGAGCGGATGCCGGGCTTCCTCGTGCCAACGCTGTTGCGTGAGGGAGAACAACTCCCGGATGGCATCTTCGCCCAGTTTTTTGCGGCGGGCGATCACTGAACTGGGGGCAGTAAACG
>NZ_JBNDIN010000035.1:0-1150 GCF_050434425.1 Serratia sp. 2723 | reverse complement strand
AACCTTGGGCAGTTGGTCATCTTGATTGAGGCATCACGCCATTCGCTGGACCCTTTTGACTTTATGTCAAAGATATCCCAGGACCCAAGATCGACAGTATAATCCGGTACGTTACAGGTTTGAGAGATGACCTTTAAACTGCCACTAAATTTGACCGTGTAGGGCTTCCATGTGAAAACCACGGAACTACTATTGGCAACGGTGTAATCGTTACGGATGGTAACGGTAGGCAAGGAACTGCCGTTCACGCTACCTGGCGTGATATTACCGGTTTTTATCAATATCATCGTGATGGTGGTCCACACCTGTACATCAGGAATACTGGGCCTGGTATCAGAGTACCACTGATAGGGTGTGGCATTAACACCGGTATTCCCCCTTGCGATAACTACGCCAATGCCTGGAATATTCGTGTTGTATATCTTCCCGGAATAAGTCCCGCCTTGCCAGCTGGACAGCGACTGCGGCATGTTGGTGAGATAAATGTATTGCCTGTCCGTATAGGGGCCGCTGCCATCACACTTTCCATGAGGTGCATTGGCATAATCCTTGGTTGAGGTGATATTTTGCCGATAGATGATGGTACCGAGGGGGAGTTCGTTACCCACGGTGATATTCCCTCCCTGCAACGGGAAGGCATCGGTTCTGACCGGCACATCTATCTTACAGGTCAGCGCAAAACCTGCCGAACTGTAGGCAGCCAGAACGACCAATAGGGCGTTCAGGCTACGGCGAATGAAGGTCGTTCGAATGCTTTCAAGCCACCCGTTAGTAAATCTGTTCATTGTTAATCCTCCCGGCAGATTGAATCAAAGCGGATAATGTTTTTAGTGGTCGAGCCTGGTTGTTTAGGCGGTAAAATATAGTTCAGCTGGCAGTATTGACCCGGTTGGCTCCCCCACTTGACCGTAAGCTGGTCCCGTTGCTTTTCTACCCGCGCATAGATTTGCCCCATCTGGCCAACGCTGCCGATGTTGTTTTTCACACTGTCGAACACTTCGGCCCCAAACGGTACCGCCTCGCCATTCGAACGTTGGGCCATGATCAGCAGCGGTGTTCCTTGCTGGGTTTTAAACGTCACCTTGCTCACTGCGCCAGCATGTGGGGCAACTTTATCACTGGTATTTTCCAGCTCGACCTCGTACGGCAT
>NZ_JBNDIN010000034.1:0-1194 GCF_050434425.1 Serratia sp. 2723 | reverse complement strand
ATAGGATAGAAATTCAATGTCGTCTGACTATCACTATCGATATTGCCCAACCCATTCATTGTCATGGACAGTTTGTCCCCGGGCACAATAACCTGAGTACTCCCGTTACGCTTTTCTTCAATTCTGATCGCAATATCATCATTATTCGACGTCACCGACCCATTGGTGGTGGTGGTCTTCAGGGCCGTAGGATCATGAGGATTCACCTCCCCCTCAAACAGCAAGCTGATTTTTGCGCGCGTCGACAGGTTGGTGCACTCCAGATACAGGGTTTCCTCATGCATCTGGACGGTACTTGGCTTTTGGCCCTTAACGTTAAAATCGGAGGACATAATGGTGCCAAAGGGCACGGTAATCATCGGGTTTTTGAGTTCGCATTTTTGCGGCACGGTGATCGTACCGCTCATGCTCACTGAGGCCGTTGGCCTGCTCCCCCGGCCTATATTGGGATCCGAGTTGATATAGACATCCAACAAGGGAGAATGCGTTATGGTCGACGTGCCAATGACTGCCTGTCTGAAATAAAGATGAACCAACCCTTGCGCGCCACTATCATAGGTCACACCCTTACAATTCTGAGGCCGGTTATAAAAACCATTCCCCTTCCATCCGTTACCGGGAAAAGGCACAGGGAAATATCGATTGACCGCACCGGCAATATACACCTCCATCGCAGCAGAAAAATCCTCGCTGCCGCTCAACGAATAGAACTGCCTACTGCCATCCCCATCCGGCAGAGGCGCCCCCCTTGGGACCGCCATAATAAACGACTCTTTCATCTGAGTTGCGCTACCGCAGTCGCAGTTGACCTGATACCCGTCCCCCTCGTTCTGCCACACATTTTCGGCCTTATTCACCTCATAAAAAGTCTTGCCCGCGGTGTTCTTGTCCGGATGGTCGAACAGCTGATTAAACGTAAAGTGATAATTCATCGTCGAGCCTGCCGGTTCGCACTGCCCGACGGCGGCCTGCGCCGACGACAGGCACCCCAACCCCAAGACGATAACGCCCCCGATTGCTGAATAATGCACTAACGATTTCCATTTATTCATCATTAAAGCCTTTATAAACATTGGCCGTTCATCAAACGGATCCCGGTGCCATCTTTTTGCTCCGGCACGCTGTAAGACACGTAGCATTGTTGCGACGCGGCGTTGCCCCATTTGACCTGCAACTTGCCGCTACCGGCCATCC
>NZ_JBNDIN010000033.1:0-1207 GCF_050434425.1 Serratia sp. 2723 | reverse complement strand
TGTAAGTATCCCAGCTTTAGTTCCACACACTTTTTGAGATTTCCGGTTTCTCAGCCATCAGCCGATATTCTTCCGGCGTCAGATTATTCAGGGATTCATGAGGCCGCTCACTGTTGTATTCATTCAGCCAGCGATCCGTTATTTCCCGTGCTTCATTCAGTGTTCTGAACAGATAAAAATCCAGTATTTCGGTCCGGTACGTTCGGTTAAACCGTTCGATAAACGCGTTCTGTGTTGGTTTGCCGGGCTTGATAAATTCCAGCATCACGCCATGGTCTTCAGCCCATTGTGCCAGCGCCAGTGATATCAATTCCGGCCCGTTATCCATCCGCATCTTCAGCGGATAGCCACGGTTTGCCGCTATTCTGTCCAGCACCCGCACAATGCGCTGCGCCGGGATATTCAGGTCAATTTCGATAGCCAGAGCCTCGCGGTTAAAATCATCCACGACGTTGAAGGTCCGAAAACGTCGGCCACATGTCAGCGCGTCGTGCATAAAATCAATCGACCAGCTTTGGTTGAGTGCTTCCGGCGTGGCCAGCGGCGCCGGATTACGCACCGGCAGGCGTTGTTTGCCTTTACGACGAAAATTCAGTTTTAGCAGACAGTAAATCCGGTGTATGCGCTTGTGGTTCCAGGCGTATCCCTGCCTGCGAAGCACCTGAAAAAGCTTCTTAAATCCATAGCGGGGATAGCGTTCAGCCGCCTCAGTCAACCTCTGGATCACCGGTTCATCACGTCGTGTATTCGGTTGATAACGAAACACCGTCCTGCTCAGCGATAACGTCCTGCATGCCTGGCGTATGCTCATCGTAAACTGCGTGGTCAGATAGTTGACGAGCTCACGCTTTATCGCTGGTTTTAAAGCTTTTTTTCGATGACGTCTTTCAGCGCACGGCATTCCAGACTCAGGTCGGCAAACATCTGCTTCAGACGGCGATTCTCGTCCTCTAGATCTTTGATTTTTTTGATATCAGCGGCTTCCATCCCGCCATATTTCGCCTTCCAATTGTAATAGCTGGCTTCGGAAATAGCAGCCTCGCGGCACACATCTTTGACGGTCCTACCCGCTTCGACGGACTTCAGTACGGCGATGATCTGGTGCTCGGTAAATCGGATCTTGCGCATAAGGATCTCCTCAGGTGACATCATCAGTATGTCGGAAGATCTCTAAAAGTGAATGGGCCGTTTAAGCGGGATACTTACA
>NZ_JBNDIN010000032.1:0-2028 GCF_050434425.1 Serratia sp. 2723 | reverse complement strand
CGTGGCTATGTTTCGCCAGACCAGTGGGATCAGGGGATACCGGCGCTGTTGGTCAACTATAACTTTAGCGGTGCCAACAGTTGGGCACGCAGCAGTAATAGCTCGGACAGCAACACCTATTATCTTAACCTGCGTTCCGGGATCAACCTCGGTGCCTGGCGTTTGCGTAACTACTCAACCTGGAACCGTGACTCAGACGGTGAAAGCCACTGGGATTCCATCAATACCTATTTGCAACGCGACATCGTGGCGCTGAAGAGCCAGTTGATACTGGGTGACAGTTCTTCTCAAAGCGAGGTGTTTGACAGCGTCCCTTTCCGTGGCGGCCAGCTGGCCTCGGATGATGACATGCTGCCCGAAAGCCTGAGGGGATATGCACCGACGGTGCGCGGAATAGCCCGCAGTAACGCTCAGGTCACCGTTCGTCAGAACGGTTATGTCATTTATCAGAGCTATGTGCCCCCTGGGGCCTTTGAAATCAGCGATCTCTATCCGACGGCGGGCAGCGGCGATCTGCAAGTGAGCATTAAAGAGAGCGATGGCAGCGAGCAAAGGTTGGTGGTGCCGTTTGCTTCCGTCCCGGTGTTACAACGGCAGGGGCGTTTCAAATACAGCCTGACCAGCGGCCAATATCGTTCATCCAACAGTAACGTGGACGATACGCTGTTTACTCAGGGCACGGCGATCTACGGCTTGCCGAAGGGGGCGACCCTCTACGGCGGCGTGCAGGCCGCCAGCAAATATCAGGCAGTGGCTGTCGGCTGGGGGCAAAACATGGGGGTTATCGGCGCATTTTCTACCGATGTTACCCAGGCCTGGTCTAAACCTGAATTTGCTGCCAAAGAGCGCGGCCAGTCGTGGCGTATGCGTTACGGCAAGAACTTTGTCGAAACGGGGACCAGCTTCACCCTGGCTAGCTATCGTTACTCGACGGCGGGGTTCTATACGCTGCAGGAAACGTTAAATACCTATACCGGCGGCAAATCATCACAAAGTCAGAATCACAAGAAGAGCCGTGCTGAACTGTCGATGAGCCAGACGCTATGGGAAGGTGCCGGTTCACTGTCGCTCAGCCTGTACAACGAAGATTATTGGAATGATCGGCGTCGTAACCAGTCGGTGAGCGTCGGGTACAACAATAGCTGGAACAGCATCAGCTATGGCCTGAACTACACCTTCAGCAGAGATGGCTATGACAGCAGCGGTGAGCGTGTCAACTACGACGACCATATTCTCGCCTTTAATATCAGCATGCCATTGGGCGGAGGGCTGTCTGACAGCTATGCAAGCTACAACCTCAATACCAGCCGCAGAGGCACCACCAGTAACTCGGTCGGCCTGAACGGTACCGCATTACCCAGTAATAACCTGAGCTACAACGTCAGTCAGGGGTACACCAGTCAGGGCGTCGGGGCTTATGGCAATGGCAGCCTTGGCTATCGTGGCGGTCTGGGGAGAGTCAATGTGGGATATGGCTATAACCGTTCCGATCAACGCCTCAACTACGGTGTTCAGGGCGGGATCCTCCTGCACGAAGACGGGTTGACACTCTCGCAACAGATGAACGAGACGGCGGTGCTGGTCAAGGCACCGGGAGCCAGGGGGGTCAATATAGCCAACCAGACGGGGGTGACTACCGACTGGCGTGGCTATGCCGTGGTGCCTTATGCCACGGTGTATCGCAAAAACAATATTGCGATAAACACCGCTACTCTGCCAGATGATGTCGATATGACGATAACCAGTCAGACGGTGATCCCAACCCGTGGGGCCATCGTGCGTGCCGAGTTCAAACCTAACGTCGGCCAGCGGGTGTTGATGACCCTGTTGAGGCAGGGCGGTGCACCCGTGCCGTTCGGTGCCACCGTAACCGATAGCAGTGGGGGGGACAACGGCAGCATCGTCGGTGACGGTGGTCAGGTATTCCTCTCCGGGATGGCCGGTAGCGGCAAGTTGCAGGTCAAATGGGGCAACGCCGCGTCGCAACAATGCTACGTGTCTTACAGCGTGCCGGAGCAAAAAGATGGC
>NZ_JBNDIN010000031.1:0-2424 GCF_050434425.1 Serratia sp. 2723 | reverse complement strand
GTTCCTTGCTGGGTTTTAAACGTCACCTTGCTCACTGCGCCAGCATGTGGGGCAACTTTATCACTGGTATTTTCCAGCTCGACCTCGTACGGCATGCCTTTGGGATCGATGGTGATCTCATTCATCTCGTACGGGTTCAGATAAGGCACGGCGGCGTGTCCCCAGGGATCGATGCGCACCCCGGAATAGCCCCCCACCTTGGCACCGGTCGCCCCTTTGGCTTCAACCACGGCGAAGGTATCGCCGGTATAAGGGGTCATGACGACGCCTTGTGGCCAGGCGATCATCGTGCCACTCAGCCCAGCCGACGCATTCTGGTAATCTTTGCCCGCGCCGTAAGTGGCGGTCATATGGGTATAGGCTGAACGGTAACCGCCGTTGAGTGCCATGCTGCTGTCCCCGCCCTGGTTATAATGCATCGCGCTGGCACCGTAGTTGTATTGGTAATCCTCCCCGGCACTGCCGGAAATGCCGACTTGCTGACCACTTTGCCCCGTGGTGCTGTGATTCAGGCTGGCGGTCAGCGAGGGCAGATTGGCATTTTCCTTACGCCCTAATGGCATGCTGAGGTTCAGCAGCCAGTTGGTTTCCATCTCGCCGCGCATGCCGCGTACGCGCCCGGCGCTCAGGCTGTAGCTGATATCGCGATACTCGTTGCTGTAGCCCAGTTGATATTGAAGATCGGTATTGCCCTGATTCCAGTAATCCTGGGTATAACCGGTGACGTACATCTGCCCCAAATCCGCAGGTAGCCCCTGGTTCATGGTGATATTAAAGCGGTTGCGGGGTCGCCAGATATTATCGGCCGATTGGCCGTGCTGTTCGGCATCGATCGCCCGCATGGCGGTCATATAGTCGTAATAGCCGGAGGTCGAATAGCGATAGGCCGCTATGGTCAGGTTACTGTTGGTTGCCGGCAGGAACTTGCTGTAGCTCAACTGGAAGCTCTGCCCGCTGTTCATCCGCTCTTTGGTGCTTTCCAGATGGACTCGGGCCTGGCTGACGTCGGCGGAAAACGCGCCAATGGAGGTGCTCAAGGCCGCCCCCACTTGCAACGCATAATAATCATTACTGGCCTGCAGGCCACCGTACCCGGTCAGGATATTGGTCAGCCCGCGTTGGTACGTGGCCTGTACCAGAGTGGGGTTTGAGGACAGCGAGATGTCATTGAGTTTACCCGCGACCACGTCATAGTGGTGGGTTCCTGGGCGTAACAACTGGGCAACTGACGCATAAGGAACCTGGAAGGTCTGCACGCTGCCGTCTGCTTCCTTCACCGTCACGTCCAGATTGCCACCAAAGCCGGTCGGGTACAGGTCGTCAATCACGAAGGCCCCCGGCGATACCGTGGTCTCATAAATCACCAGGCTGTTCTGGCGCACGGTGACCCGCGCATTGGTCCGTGCTATCCCACGAATATTTGGCGCATACCCGCGCAGGGAAGGGGCCAGCATGCGGTCATCGTTGACCAGTTCAATCCCTCGGAATGGCAGGGTGTCAAACACCTGTCCTTTGGTGCTGGTTTCCCCCAGGCGCACACGGCCCAGGATGGCTGGAATATCGCGCTCGACATAGTTGTTGATCGACTGGTATTCCCCGCCGATCCTCTCCTGCCAGTTATAGTTGCCGTCATGGCGGAAATACCAGGCGCCGATATTGATGCCGGCATTTATCCCGGCGTAGGCCGAGTTGCGGGTTTCTCCGCGTGAGTGCGAGGTATAGACGTTGGTGTTATACCCTAACAGCAACGCAGGGATACCCTTGTCCCACAGTTCCGGGCTGACATAGCCGCGCGCGGTATTTTCCATCATCGCCTGCGGGATACTGATATCCAGGCGCTGCAACCCGGAGTCGAACGCCACCTGAGCCTGTGGGATCAGCTGTGTGAGCGGATAGCAGCTTTGCTCATTGCGCAGTGCCTCGGTAAAAGACGCGGGCAACTGGTCGTAGTTAAAATTGATTTTTTTCAGGATGGCCGGTGACAGGCACGGCAAGACTTGCTTATCCGCCTGTTCGACGAACACCACCTTTTCGTGCGTCACCAATTCGCCGTTAACATAGATATCGGCCGGGTAGGTGCCCGGTGAAGCGGCAGCGCCGTGTTGAAAACGGGATAAATCCACCGCGTCTGCCGCAGACGAGCTTAGAAATATCGGGTCGAAACGCACGCCGGTTCCCGCAGGAGCATCGTTGCGCAAATTCGCTGGTGTATCTTCTGTGGCCTGGGCCGCAGGCATGACGGCCAGCATTACCATGGTAGTAAACAGAGAATAATAGAATGGATGACGCATAGTAGATAAACAACCCTGATTATATTTATCCCAGAGACAACGACGGATTAAAGAACAGCCTTCGCTGTTTTAACCGCACCCCAGTCGTTAACGTATTCGTAGGAGATCGCAGTTCCCGCGGGTAAAGCACGCA
>NZ_JBNDIN010000030.1:0-2957 GCF_050434425.1 Serratia sp. 2723 | reverse complement strand
AAAACACCTTTGGTGTTGTAAGGTTAAGCCTCACGGATCATTAGTACTGGTTAGCTCAATGCATCGCTGCACTTACACACCCAGCCTATCAACGTCTTAGTCTTAAACGTTCCTTCAGGGGCCTTAAAGGCCCAGGGAAGACTCATCTCGAGGCAAGTTTCGCGCTTAGATGCTTTCAGCGCTTATCTTTTCCGCACTTAGCTACCGGGCAGTGCCATTGGCATGACAACCCGAACACCAGTGGTGCGTTCACTCCGGTCCTCTCGTACTAGGAGCAACCCCTCTCAATCTTCCAACGCCCACGGCAGATAGGGACCGAACTGTCTCACGACGTTCTAAACCCAGCTCGCGTACCACTTTAAATGGCGAACAGCCATACCCTTGGGACCTACTTCAGCCCCAGGATGTGATGAGCCGACATCGAGGTGCCAAACACCGCCGTCGATATGAACTCTTGGGCGGTATCAGCCTGTTATCCCCGGAGTACCTTTTATCCGTTGAGCGATGGCCCTTCCATTCAGAACCACCGGATCACTAAGACCTACTTTCGTACCTGCTCGAGCCGTCACTCTCGCAGTCAAGCTAGCTTATGCCTTTGCACTAACCTCACGATGTCCGACCGTGATTAGCTAACCTTCGTGCTCCTCCGTTACTCTTTGGGAGGAGACCGCCCCAGTCAAACTACCCACCAGACACTGTCCTCACCCCGGATTACGGGGCCGAGTTAGAACATCAAACATTAAAGGGTGGTATTTCAAGGTTGGCTCCATGCAGACTGGCGTCCACACTTCAAAGCCTCCCACCTATCCTACACATCAAGGCTCAATGTTCAGTGTCAAGCTATAGTAAAGGTTCACGGGGTCTTTCCGTCTTGCCGCGGGTACACTGCATCTTCACAGCGAGTTCAATTTCACTGAGTCTCGGGTGGAGACAGCCTGGCCATCATTACGCCATTCGTGCAGGTCGGAACTTACCCGACAAGGAATTTCGCTACCTTAGGACCGTTATAGTTACGGCCGCCGTTTACTGGGGCTTCGATCAAGAGCTTCGCCTTGCGGCTGACCCCATCAATTAACCTTCCAGCACCGGGCAGGCGTCACACCGTATACGTCCACTTTCGTGTTTGCACAGTGCTGTGTTTTTATTAAACAGTTGCAGCCAGCTGGTATCTGCGACTGGCTTCAGCTCCGAGAGCAAGTCTCTTCACCTACGCGCCAGCGTGCCTTCTCCCGAAGTTACGGCACCATTTTGCCTAGTTCCTTCACCCGAGTTCTCTCAAGCGCCTGGGTATTCTCTACCTGACCACCTGTGTCGGTTTGGGGTACGATTTGATGTTACCTGATGCTTAGAGGCTTTTCCTGGAAGCAGGGCATCAACTACTTCTGCACCGTGGTGCATCGTCATCACGCCTCAGGGTTGATAAGTAACCGGATTTACCAGGTCACTCCCCCTACACGCTTAAACCGGGACAACCGTCGCCCGGCTAGCCTAGCCTTCTCCGTCCCCCCTTCGCAGTAACACCGAGTACAGGAATATTAACCTGTTTCCCATCGACTACGCCTTTCGGCCTCGCCTTAGGGGTCGACTCACCCTGCCCCGATTAACGTTGGACAGGAACCCTTGGTCTTCCGGCGAGCGGGTTTTTCACCCGCTTTATCGTTACTTATGTCAGCATTCGCACTTCTGATACCTCCAGCAAACCTCACAGTTCACCTTCAACGGCTTACAGAACGCTCCCCTACCCAACAACGCCTAAGCGTCGCTGCCGCAGCTTCGGTGCATGGTTTAGCCCCGTTACATCTTCCGCGCAGGCCGACTCGACCAGTGAGCTATTACGCTTTCTTTAAATGATGGCTGCTTCTAAGCCAACATCCTGGCTGTCTATGCCTTCCCACATCGTTTCCCACTTAACCATGACTTTGGGACCTTAGCTGGCGGTCTGGGTTGTTTCCCTCTTCACGACGGACGTTAGCACCCGCCGTGTGTCTCCCGTGATAACATTCTTCGGTATTCGGAGTTTGCATCGGTTTGGTAAGCCGGGATGGCCCCCTAGCCGAAACAGTGCTCTACCCCCGAAGATGAGTTCACGAGGCGCTACCTAAATAGCTTTCGGGGAGAACCAGCTATCTCCCGGTTTGATTGGCCTTTCACCCCCAGCCACAAGTCATCCGCTAATTTTTCAACATTAGTCGGTTCGGTCCTCCAGTTAGTGTTACCCAACCTTCAACCTGCCCATGGCTAGATCACCGGGTTTCGGGTCTATACCTTGCAACTATTCGCCCAGTTAAGACTCGGTTTCCCTACGGCTCCCCTATACGGTTAACCTTGCTACAAAATATAAGTCGCTGACCCATTATACAAAAGGTACGCAGTCACACCACGAAGGTGCTCCCACTGCTTGTACGTACACGGTTTCAGGTTCTATTTCACTCCCCTCGCCGGGGTTCTTTTCGCCTTTCCCTCACGGTACTGGTTCACTATCGGTCAGTCAGGAGTATTTAGCCTTGGAGGATGGTCCCCCCATATTCAGACAGGATGTCACGTGTCCCGCCCTACTCATCGAACTCACAGTTAATGCATTTTAGTGTACGGGGCTATCACCCTTTGCTGCGCGACTTTCCAGACGCTTCCACTAACACAAGAACTGATTCAGGTTCTGGGCTGTTCCCCGTTCGCTCGCCGCTACTGGGGGAATCTCGGTTGATTTCTTTTCCTCGGGGTACTTAGATGTTTCAGTTCCCCCGGTTCGCCTCGTATGGCTATGTATTCACCATACGATAGTGTGTCGAAACACACTGGGTTTCCCCATTCGGGTATTGCCGGTTATAACGGTTCATATCACCTTACCGACACTTTTCGCAGATTAGCACGCCCTTCATCGCCTCTGACTGCCTAGGCATCCACCGTGTACGCTTAGTCACTTAACCTCACAACCCGAAGGTGTTTCTGTAAACAGA
>NZ_JBNDIN010000029.1:0-4485 GCF_050434425.1 Serratia sp. 2723 | reverse complement strand
CAGCCCGAGAATTTTAACCTTCAGCATCAATTCCTGATTGCTGAATACGCCCAACCGCTTCATCGAATTACGCTTGTGGGCACTGATTGTTTTAACACTTTTGTTGGTCAACTGCGCAACCCGGTGTTGGCTAAAGCCCATCGATAAATGCCGCATCGTTTCCATTTCAATCTCGGATAAATACAGCAGCGGGGGGCTATTTACATCAAACCGGCCCGTTAACAACAGCGTAGATAATTTTTCTTGTAATTCTTGTTTGAATCTGGCGATAGTGATATCCAGATCGAACAGACAAACCGTCCTGTCGATAGGGTGATCTTGTAATAAACGCTGACAGCGCTCTGAACAAAAAACGATGCAAGGTCTCCATGGTGCTGCTCGGTTAACAAAAGGCAGTACGTCAGTCAGGCATTTCTGGCTGATTATCCATATGTCGATTTGAGGTATCGTCTGCCCCGATTCCAAAGGCATGCATAGCGGGGTATCTGCTAAGACGCCCTCTACTCCATATTTAAAAAATGAGTCAACCCCATAAATATTGAATGCTGGCTTATACTTCATTTTTTCCTCAAAGGTACAGTTATGGCAGTAGGTACAATAGGGACCAGGATCACCATTAATCAGTTTTAATACTCTATAATTGCAAAGTGAGTATAGGACCGTTGGCTAATAGTAAAGTATTTTTATATCAGCCCTTGAAATACTGACGCCTTTACTTCTGGACGTGATGATAATGTCGTCTGAGATGCCCAGTAGCGCCAGTTTTAACTTGAGCTCTTTGAGTTCTTGCCACAGATATTGATTGGAAGATGAATAGTTCATCTTGCCAATGACCTCGTTCAGCAATTCCTGGCGACTGACAAATTTATCATCGGCATGCTTGAGTAAATAGGTGAGTATTGCCATTGTCACTTCTTTTAACGAGACGACCGCGCAGGAGAAGTTAGCGCTAGGTTTGTCCGTGCTGAGACGAACTATCCTGTTATGCTTAACATCGACTTGCAGATCCGGCTCAATCCAGAAGCCAAATAGTTTTTTCCTATCCATTTCCTAAACTCCTGTTATTAAGCAAAGCTCCAATCCGTTGGCCAGACAATTCTAAGACCATTCTCATATAAAACAATACGGTTGATATCCCGATCTCATTGTTTCCATTTTGTAATAAAATAGATTTTTTGACTAAAAAATCACAGATTGCTAGTTATAAACTCCACTTTAGCCAGATTAACTAAATTTCACACCACCATTGATCATGGGAATCTTATTAGCATAAAAATTCAAAATTATACATTTTCTGGGTTAATGTGCTTTTAACATATTAAGTCCAATAAAAACAATCATCTTACCTTCCTCTGTGGTGATAAATAAATCCACACTATCACGCTGTTTTCACTCGTATAGCCATACATGTGTCGCTGCCAAGATTATTCCTAATCATCGTCTGCAGTCTAGCTGTCCTCACCGCTGTTCTCATCAGTTGCCTGACACCCTTTCTGACGTTCATGCCGGTATCAGCGGCGTTGGATAAGATAAATATTAGGGGAGGACTGGAATTAGTCGTAATTAATTTTTTTTATTTAAACTTATTAAATGGGGCCCGCCGGGTGGGACAGGGCGTCAGGACGCGGGCGGGTCGTTGCTGGCAGAGTTGGAGGCAAGTGGTGCTGGTTAAAAATAAGCAAATTACTGTATTTTATGGATTAATAAATATTATTAAGAAAAATCTCTGCATTCTGGAGAAGCTGATATGTTATCAGGGTGGGTGGCAGGCAAGGGGGGGACAGAGGGAAAAGGAAACGCTTTTATGTCAGAGCATTGAAAATACAGGTAATAACGCCAATTAGTAGAACATGCGCTTTTCGATGAAGGTCCCGATGACCTTTTCATGCACCTCAATCGACCGTGAGAAACAGATTGCTTTACGGGCCAGGCGCTTTATACGGGTTCGTAAGGTCAGGTTGTTACGTTCAATACGTTAAGTGCATATTTTGTCCGTCAGATGTTTATCCCTCGGGACTTCCCGGCGATAACTGCCCCAGTCATCACTATTATCATGACGATATTGAACGGGGTCAGTAATGCCAGCAGCTCGCGGCAAGTTTCATCTGTGCGTGGCCCAAATGTGTAGGCCACTACACCGCCTGTTTTGGTGTTGTATGCATACCAGAGCCAGTGCTGCCGAGCCTTGTAATACAAGAATAGGACATCAATGTGACACTTCGCGTTATTTCATATGAACGGAAAGAAGTCAGCTTAGGACCCGGAAATTTATGTTCGTCAAGAACATTATTCAACCAACGAGAGTTCCCCCCTAATGGGCCAGTCAGAAAAAACTCTCACGATCCAATATTATCCAAATTCCGAACCACGTCTAAAAAGGACATCAGCATGCGATCCTTTTTATGCGTGTTAGCGCATGTAGAGATCCGCCTGGAAAACGGAAAATATCCTACGTTAAGCCTGTTTCTTTAGCAGGGGAACGTTGAGCAAGAAGTAGATGCGGGAATTTCTACACTTTCTAATTGCGTTGTTTTACGTTCTGGCTTTACGCTAAAGTATCTTTTTGATATTCATCCTGACGAATCAGAGAAAAGATACCACGCAGCTTATAAAGCTGTGGCCAGTTTTACTTGACCACTACAATGCTTACGACCGAGTTCACGGGCAGAAACCCCGACTTCCGCTTCGCGGAGAATACTGATGATCTGTTGATCGGACAAACTCTTCTTCATGGGGATGTCCTGATGTGGCTTATGAAGACATTACTCACCTCGGAGTGTATTAATCAACGGGGAACTGGTCAGTAGACGCCCCCCAACTCCTGGTTGCACAAGGCACTGTACTATCTACTTAAACTCTGGGTTGATCTAAGATAGGTTGTTGATATATATATTAAAAATAAATTATGATTCATTTACTTCAATAGCCATTTTTTGGACTATACTTGCAAAGGAATTAATTAATCCTTAAATAATTTAGGTATATGCATGGAGAATATCAGTAAAATAATCATTAATGATACTGTGGTTTTTTTTCCAAAAGAGCATGAGCTAAATACACTCAACAGTCAAAGTCATGTGATTTCTCTTAATATTCCAGCAAGTGAGTGCCTCTTTTTGCTTCTGAAAAAAGCGGGTGATGTTGTTAGTCGGGAGGCGTTTTTCCATGAGGTTTGGGAAAGTAAAGGCCTCTATGTAACACCTAATACATTTTACCAAAATATTTCTTTACTGCGAAGAGCTTTGAAGTCCGCCGGTTTAGAAGACAATGTTATTCGGACAGTGTCAAAGCAGGGCATTAGATTTTCTGGTAAAATAGAAATCATTAATGACAATTTTTTACTGAATGCTCCTATCTCAGAGGAACGTGATAAAGTTGAACTTAAAAATGAAACCATAATTGAAAAAAGAGAATTGCCGTATAAAGAAATAAGTAGCTTACGCACCAAGAGTAAATTAATTATCACCTCAGCTATAAGTATTGGTTTCTTGTTATTTATTGCACCTTCCGCTGCAATTATTTTAAAACTAACTGAATATAATGGTTTTTTTGAAGATTACACGTTCATAGGCAAAGTGAATGAGTGTTCAGCTTTCGCAAAAAAATCAGAGGTTGGCAGTCGCAAGAACTCTTACATTGAATTATTGAAATCATATAATGTAAAATGTCAAAAAGAACAGATTGCCTATGTGATTTCCAATGCCATTAACACAAAAATGTCAGTAACAATTTGTGATGAAAGTATAAATAAGCCATCATCCTGTGTGACTTGGCTCTATGCGGAGGGGCAAAATGAAAAAGAAAGCTAGTTTTTTTTGGGGCGTAATTTTCATTATGGTGATATTAACGCCCTCTGTCTATTTGTTTTATTTGAATTATAAGGAAACACATTTTTCTTGCTGGGCTAAAAGTCATGCAACAAGAGGGGGGCAATATCACTTCTCAGAATTTCAGCTTATTTTTAATTCAGGTCAAGGCGAGCTAAACTCCATAGTTAAATACAGCGACCCCAATAATAAGGAAAGAATTATAAATGCAAACTTAAAATTTACTTACAAAAAAGACAGTGACAGAATAATACTTGTATCTTCCGATTCAATAAATGATCGCAGTCTGATTACACTATTGGGCTCTATAGTTCCTGATTTTTTCCTACAAAAAGATCGTGGATTATCTATGCGTATTTTTCGTCAAGGAAATGATGCATATATATTTACTTCGGAAGATATACCGCTCTTTATTTGCAATAAGAATTAACATGATAAATCACAACTGAAAAATAGGAAAATCCTCTATCATATTGACGGAGAGAAGGCGATGCTGCATTTTGCTTGCAGCATCATTGTCTGAAATAAAATCCTTTTGAGATAGGCTGTTAGCAAGGCATTACTGGATGGCTTGCTAATAATAATTTATGGTGAATACAACCTTGCTGTCTGCCTTGCCCGGTGTCACATTGTTCTCTGTTTTGATGTATCTGGCTAC
>NZ_JBNDIN010000028.1:0-8525 GCF_050434425.1 Serratia sp. 2723 | reverse complement strand
GGTGGGGTCGTGTTACAGGGATCTTCAGTGATGCAGTTCTGCGGGACGAACGTAGCGCTGGTAGGGCATTTGGTTTCCTGTCCGCAATGCAAAGGTGTCTTCCCCATTGTCAGTGGTACAGAAACCGTCCAGGTTGGCGGGTTGCCTGTGGCCCTGGAAGGAATGAAAACCGCCTGCGGGGCCGCTCTGATTGCTTCACAACATGAATGTAATGCCTGACGGCAACGTCGTTCAGCGCTAATCACTCCGCCAGAATCGGCAGAGTCACAAAACAATGGACAAGACTCTTCACCAGGGAGCAAGGATGCCGTGGCTACGCTAGATACGCTACAGACCGATTCAGACATTTCCCCACAACGCACCTCACTGGCCGCCGGGCTGCTTGCCACGCTGAACGGCAGTGAGTATGCACTGAGCCACGCGGACATCGCACTGTTGCTGTGCGCCCTGCCGGAACAAGGCCGTGGCATCACCCTCAACATTCTGCTGATTGACCGTCTGCTGCGGGAACTGGACCAGCGCCTGAATGCCCAGATGGATGCGATCCTGCATGCCCCGGGGTTTCAGCGCCTGGAATCAACCTGGCGCGGGCTGGCCCTGCTGGTAGACAACATTCCGTTTCATGAGAACATTCAGCTGACGCTGCTCCATGCCACTCAGGAAGAGCTGCTGGCGGATTTCGAATTCTCCCCAGACATTACCTCTTCAGGCTATTACCAGCATGTCTATTCGGCAGGCTACGGCCAGTTTGGTGGGGTGCCGGTGGCGGCGGTGATTGGCTGCTACGATTTCACCCCCGGTGCCGCCGATATCAAACTGCTGCACTACCTGAGCGTCGTCAGCGCCATGGCGCACGCGCCGTTTCTGTCGGCGGCAGACGCTACCTTCTTTGGCGTTGACTCACTCGCCGACCTGCCCGCCATTCTTGATTTGGACGCGGTCATGGCGGCACCGACACATATCCGTTGGCAGGCGCTCCGGGCTACCCCGGATGCCCGCTATCTGGGGCTGACCGTGTGCCGTTTTTTGCAGCGCGAGCCTTATACCCCAGCGTCACAGCAGGTCAGGCAGTTTGTCTATCAGGAACAGGTCGGCTCCCATCAGCACCTGCTGTGGGGCAACAGCGCCTTTTTACTGGCGCTCTGCCTGGCAGGCAGCTTTGCCCGTTATCGCTGGTGCCCGAATATTATCGGGGCGGAGAGCGGCGGGGCATTCCGTAACCTGCCCGCTCGCTACTATGCGGCGCTGGGGCGTTGGCAAGAAAAGATCCCGACCGAGACGCTGCTGTCGGACCAGTGGCAGTACCGCTTGTCAATGGCCGGGTTTATTCCGCTTGGGGTGCGCAAGCAAGGGCAGGACGTGGTGTTTTATTCGGCCAACTCAATCCAGTCGCCGCACTATACCGACCTCACGCCTGAGGGGATGAACGCCCGGGTCAATGACCAGTTGGGGGCGCAACTGCCTTACCTGTTTATCATTACCCGCCTGGCGCACACCATCAAGGTATTGCAGCGTGAACGGCTGGGTAGCTGGCGCAATCGGGGCGACCTGCAGCATCAGCTCAACAACTGGCTGAAACGCTTTGTCTCCGATCAGGAGAACCCACCCGCCAGCGTACGCAGCCGCCGCCCGTTACGCGCTGCACGCATTGAAGTGCAGGAAGTCGCGAATGATCCCGGCTGGTATCTGACACAGCTGCATGTGCAGCCGCATTTCAAACACATGGGTTCCAACTTCGTCCTCGCCCTGACCGGGCGTCTGGATAAATAACCTCCAAGACAGGATGTCTTCAGCATGAACCGGGATAAACATCGGCCATTTCCTCAAGCCCGTCGGCGCAAAGCGCTACACCAGGCTGCCGAGGCGCTGCAACAAACGCATGCCCCGCTGGTTTCCTTTCTGACCGCACCCAACCACGATCCCGATGTGGAGCGGCAACTGGAGGGCATGGCCTGGATGACCGGGCAGTTAGAGGGGCAGTTGGCAGACCAGCTACCGAACCTCACCCACCATATGTTGGCCCTGCTGTGGCCCTATTTTCTGCGGCCCACCCCGAGCATGACCGTGCTGGAATGGCAGCAGGATTACCTGTCGGATCCCACGCAGACCTGCCCCCGGATCGCCAAGGGGGCCACGGTGGTCAGTATCCCGCTGCCAGTGACGACCGGTAAGGAAACGCTGCGGTGCCATTTCCGCACCTGCCGTGATACCCGGCTGTGGCCGTTACAGGTACAGGCGGTAAGCCGCGAGCAGCGGCACGGCAATGACAGCCTGTGTCTGCAACTGGTCACCACGGCGGATCGGCCCCTGGATCTCACTAGCCTGAACGGCCTGCGGCTGTATCTGGGGGAAGACCTGCACACCGGGCAACAGCTGCATTTGTGGCTGAGTGAATACCTGAGCCACGCCACGCTGGAAGTGGGGGGAAAGACGTGGCCACTGCCGGAGCTGGCGCTCACCCCAGTCGGTTTCAACGACGAAGAGGCACTGCTGCCCTGGCCACAGAATGCCGATCCCGGCTATCGCCTGCTGCAGGAGCACGCCTGTTTCCCTAATGCCTTTTTATTTATGGACGTGGCAGGTTTCCCCAGCCTGCCTCCGCTGTCGGCCTCTCACGGCTTTACCCTGCGGTTCACTTTCTCCCGGCCTTTACCGTCTGCCCTGGTTATCAACCGCCAGACGGTGCGCCTGCATTGCACGCCCGCCATCAACCTGTTTAGCCATTACGCTGACGGGGTCAACCTCGATGGCACGCAGTCAGAGCTGCCGCTATTCCCCAGCGTGCGCCATCCTGAAGACTACGATGTGTTCTCGGTAGATGAAGTGACCGGCGTATCAGCCCTGAGCGATACCCCCCGCCACTATGCGCCGTTTGAGCGTTTCAGCCAGCAACAAGACGCGGGGTATTACCACGTGCGGGTCACATCGTCGCCCGTGGGGGGCTTGAACCATCACCTGGCGTTGATCCGCCACGGTGAAAACCTGGACAACCTGCCGCCGGAATCGGTGTCGGTACGGCTGACGTGCAGCCACCGCCGCTTGCCGTTGCACCTGAAAGTAGGAGAACTCCGCCAACCTGCCACCGGCTGCCCGCCGGGGGTGCGCGTACACAATATTACCCGCCCGTCGGTCCCCCTTAGCCCGAGGTTGGATGCGACCTTGCAGGCTGCTTTGCTGCGCAACCTCTCACTGAACAGCCGTTCCCTGCTGACGCTGACGGCATTGCGGCAGGTGCTGAGCGCCTGCGATCTGCCCGCCTGGCACAGTGAACTGGCGGCAGGGGTCTCCCGGCGGCGCAGAGCGGGGTTACTCAGCCTGACCGTGCACCCGGCTGAACGTTTCATCGACGGTGTGGCGATCGATGGCCTGGCCTCCACGCTCACGGTGCGGCTACAAGGGGCGTTTGACTCGGAAGGTGAGCTGTATCTGTATGGCCGGGTACTGGCACGGTTCCTGGCCCAACGCGCCAGCGTCAACCATTTCCATACCCTCACCGTGGTTAACCACGATAATCAGGAGTCTTACCGCTTTCTATGATCCCCAGTGCAGAGCAGGAGCAGCAGCTCCAGGTTATCGCCGATAACGTTAGCCAGTATGACTTCTACCGCCTGGTGGAAGGGCTGAACCGGCTGGCTGGCATCGATCCGGCCCGCACGCTCGGCCTGCCGCCGAATCGGGAGGCGTTGCGCTTTACCGCCGCTGCCGGGTTGGGCTTTGCCGCCAGCGATATGGTGGCGTTGCACCATGAGCCGGGTGGGCCGCTGCGTCTTGAGGTGAGCTTTCTGGGCCTGCAAGGTAGCCAGTCGCCCTTGCCCTATTACTATCTGGATGACATTGCCGGCAGCACGGCGCAGGGAGAGACACGGCTCAACGATTTCCTGGCGGTGTTCAACCATCGGCCCCTGTCGTTGGCGCACCAGATATGGCGCAAATACCGCTATGAGATCACCTTTAAACCGGGGGGCCGCGATGCCACCTCGGGACGTATTTTTGCCCTGATAGGCCTGGGCCATCCGCAGACGCGAGAGCAGTTGGGGATCAATGCCGAAGCCATGCTGGCCTACGCCGGTCTGCTGGCCTCACCGGGCCGTTCGCCGGAGGTGATCGCCCGCCTGGTCGGCCACTTCTTTTCACTCCCGGACGTGACGGTGCAGTCTTGCATGCCCCACGTCATGACGTTGAGTGACGAGCAGCAAAATCGCCTGGGGCAGGTCACCGCCGTACGCGGGCAACGCCATCAACCCCGTTCGCTGCTGGGGGGCAACTTTGTGATCGGCAGCCGGATGCGCGATCGCAGCGTCAAATTTCAACTGTCGATCAATGAGCTCACGCAGGAACAGTACCTGTCGTTTTTACCTGAGGGTAAGCAGCATCGTCTGCTGGTCAATTTTGTCGAGTATATCCTGCGCGAACCGCTGGTCTGGGATCTGCGCCTGACGCTGGCACGGCATCAGGCGGGGGGATTGAGGCTCGGCGACACGCAGCGGACCCAGTTGGGGTGGACCACCTTTGTGGGGCAGCCCGAAGAGCAACCCTACACCCTGTTGCCTGTGCGCAGGTAGCCAACGTCAAGGATTGATATGAACTTTACCGATCATCTCAGAGAGGAACATGCCTACCTGCGTGCGCTGGCAGACAAGGTGGGGCAGGAAACTCCGTCACTGGCCGCGCAACTGGGCCGCCATGCGGGCGATCCGGATGTGGAATGCCTGCTCCAGGGGGCGGCAATGCTGAATGCCGGGCTGCGCCAACGGCTGGAGGACGGCTTCCCCGAAGTCACGCAGGGGCATCTTTCACGCACCTGGCCCTTCCCCCTGCGGCCTATTCCGGCCTGTGGCGTGGTGAACGTCAGCGCCAAAGCCAACACGCTGGATGCACCGTTAACCTTGCCCGCCGGTGAATCGCTCTCCCTGTTGTCCGACGGACGTACGCAGGTGTTCCAGACCTGCCATGCCTTGACGCTGCAGCCGCTGGCCCTGATTGACCGGCAGTTGCTGGTCACCCACTCCCACAGCGAGATCCGCCTGACGTTTCAGTACCAGGGGCCGGGTGATACCTGGCCGGTCCAGCCGCTGTCGCTGTTTCTGGGCGACGATCCGCAGGTGGCAGCGACGCTGACCCTGTGGTGTGAACAGCATCAGGAGCGGCCCGTGCTACAGGTGGCAGGACGACAAACCGTGCTGGAAACGGTGTTGTCTTCCCCGCGTCCCACTGCGGATAACCGCATCCTGCCGCATGAGGGGGAAACCACCTGGGCGCTGCAAAGCCTGGCTGAATACCTGTACCTGCCCCATGTGCATGATTTCCTGACGCTGGATTTTGGCCCGATGCGCTCAGGGCTGACGTTGGGGAACAGCCGCACCTTTACCGTCATCCTCACGTTCAACGGGGAGATCCCACTCACTCAAGCGCAGTTGGCCTCGGCCTTTATGCTGCACTGCGTCCCGGTGATCAGCCTGGCGGCACAGAAAAGCGCCCCCATACGGCTGCTACCCGGGCAGAGCGTTTACCCGCTGCCGTATGCCGACGATCGCTGGGTATATGCCATCACCGGCGTCAGCATGCTGGAAGAGCCGGATACCCTGCGGCGGGGCCGACGGGTGCAATTCCAGCCCGACAGTGAACTGACGCCGGAATCGCGCTATGCGCCAGACGCCGCGTTGGCGCTGTTTTACACCGTCCGGGTCAGCGGTGATGTCCTGGGGCGAATGCAGCATGAACTGGTGCTGTGCAACAGTGCCGGTGAACCGCTGACCGATCCCCCTTGCCGGGCCGTGGTCTGCGATCTGCTCACCACCTCGGCGCAATCACCCACGTTACCGACAGGCTCACCTTTCCTGCTCGGCATGGCGGTGACCGACACTTTGGACGTCACTACCGTCAGCCGATTTTCGACCCCTTACCCGGCGGTGGTGGACAGCCATCACCATTGGCGGCTGATGGCCTGCCTGTCGTTCAGCCCCGCGCTTCTCAACCACCGGGAAACGGTGCAACGGGCGATCGACGATTTCTGCCTGCACGCCCGGCACAACCTGCCCCAGGTCCGGCACATCCGGCGGGCGGTGGAGGGCATCACCGCCGTCAAGACCGAACCGGTGAATACCCTGATGGGGGAGCGGCTACGGCGCGGTTTGCAGATGACCCTGACGCTCGATGACCAGGCGTTCGACAGCCCCGGCGAAGCCTACACCTTTGCGGCGGCGCTGAGCGTCTTCTTTACCCATTGCCTGACCACCAACAGCTTCCTGCTGCTGGATGTGATAACCGAACCTTCACAACGGCGCTGGGCATTGCCCCTGGCGCGCGGCCAACGAGCCATGATGTGAGACACCACAAGGAGTGAACGATGGACAGCGGATTATTTTTCAGCAGCCAACTCGGTGAACTGCCTCCGGACACCTTTGACGTGGCCGGTTTTACCCTGGAAGAAGGGTTGTCGACCCTGTTTACCCTGACCCTGAACCTGGTCAGCACCCGGTCAGACATCGAACTGGAAGCACAGTTGCTGCAGCCGGGGGCGTTGACCGTCACCGTCAGTGGCAAGGAACAGCGCACGATCCCGGGGCTGATCGCCAGCCTGACTCAGGGAGAAAGCGGTTTTCGCCGCACCTACTATCAGGCGGTGATCCGCCCGGATGTCTGGGTACTGAGCCTGAAACAGGACAGCCGGATCTTCCATTTCCTGTCGGTGCCAGACATCGTCAATCAGGTACTGGACGAACACCGTATCCCTTACCAGAGCCAACTCCAGCAGACCTATCCACAGCGTGAGTACGTGACCCAGAAGCGCGAAAGCGACCTGGACTTCATCCTGCGGCTGATGGCCGAGGTGGGGATCAGCTTCTGGTTTGAAGATAACGAACTGGTGTATGGCGATTCGCACCTGAGCATGACGGAAGGTATCCCGCTGACCTTCAACCCGCATATCCAGTCACCCACCCAGGGCGACATCGCCCATCGGCTGACCCTGGGAGCGTTCATGCAGTCACGGGAAAGCGTGCTCAAGGATCGCGAGCATCGGCGGCCAGACCATCCTCTGCAATTTAAACAGAGCGACCCTGCATTGGGCGGTGAAGCCACCCAGTACTCGGTCTTTGAGAGCTATGGCCGTTATCAGGATGACCAGACCGGGCCGCAGCTCAGCACCGTGCGGCTGGAGGCCATGCAAGCGGGCACCCAACAGGGCGCGGCAGAAACCAACAGCATCCGGCTGATGCCGGGCACCATTTTTACCTTGCAGGGCCACCCGGTGCAGGCGCGCAACGATCGCTGGCAGGTGATCACCGTCAGCCACCGTGGGGAGCAGCCTGCCGCGCTGGAAGAAGAGAGTAACGGCAGCGGCACCACCTTCACCAACTCGTTGACCTTTGCGCCGGGGAATATCGACTGGCGGCCAAACTACCGTTACAAACCGCTGGCCGACGGGGACGAAGTAGCCACCATTGTCGGGCCAAAGGGCGAAGAGCTGTACGTCAACGAACTGGGCTGGGTGCGGGTGCATTTCCACTGGAACCGTTACGACCCGGCGGATGAAAAAGCCTCCTGCTGGGTGCCGGTCTCCAACCAGTGGGCGGGGGACGGTTTTGGCTCGGTGACGCTGCCAAGGATCGGCCAGGAAGTGCTGATCAGCTACCTGAACGGCGATATCGATCGCCCGGTGGTCAGCGGGCGTTACTACAACGGCCTGAACAAACCGCCCTATCCGTTACCGGCCAACAAGACCCGCTCGGTCTGGCGCACCAAATCGCACAAGGCCGAGGGCTTTAACGAACTGTCGTTTGAGGATGAGGCGGGCAGCGAGGAGATTTACCTGCACGCGCAGAAAGACCTCAAGGCCCTGGTCAACAACGATGCACACTGGGACATTCGCGCCAACCAGAGCAGCAAGATTGGCGGCAACAGCCTGAGCGACATCGAGGGTAACCAGGAAAGCCGCATCAAGGGCGAACTCACCCTCCACACCAGCGGCAAAAAGTCCGAACTGGCCGACGGCGAATCCCATTTGCAGGTTGGCAGCGCCTATGTGGTGAAGGCTGGGCAGGAAGTATCGGTAGAAGCCGGGGCCAAAATCACCCTCTCGGCGGGCAGTGAGCTGACGCTCAAGGCCGGGGGCAGCTTTATCAAACTGGCGCCGGGGGCCATTTTCACCTCGTCATCGTTGCTGGTGGGCAGCGGCTCTGCGGGCAGCGGACAAGGCGTCAACCTGAAGATGCCAGGCGTGGTGCCGTTGTTGGCCGCCCCCACGCTGATCCAACAGGGCGTGCTCAGCAGTGATGCTCCGTACTGCGAAGAGTGCGAGAAATGTAAAGAAGGAGGGTGCGCGATAGATGATACCCCTGCAGCTGCGTCGCCCGGCAAAAATATCTCCAGCGGCTTTGTACAGCAATCCGGTGGAGCGTTACCGGCAACGGCCAGTAGCCCTCAAGGAATGCCCGGCAGTGGCTGGGCCTCGACAGGCGGTGTTTCTCAAGCATTGCCTAACGTTGGCTCTCTGCCCATCAGTGGACTGACCTCAATGGTTAACG
>NZ_JBNDIN010000027.1:0-12800 GCF_050434425.1 Serratia sp. 2723 | reverse complement strand
CAACAACGCAGCATCAAGACCATCAGCGCGCACAAATGTAATGCCATGCGCAAACTACAGGTTAAAAACGACAGTGAACTGTTCTCGCTGAGAAAGAATACGCCTTAGTAGAATTATGTGATTAGCAAAACCCGCCGTAAACTTCGCCCAATTTACGGCAGTGAGCAGTCACTGGCTGGAGATCTAACGTGGCACAGCCCTGTTGCTGTTGCCACCAAGTATGACCTGTCTTATCATCCCAACCGGGCAATAGCAATATTGCCCGCTAATGGAGGCGATCCGTGTGCGCACGGGCAGCGGTGACGGACATTATCCAGTCAGGAAGGAATAAAATTTGAAACAGCTTCAGAAAACCCGTGGGCACCGGCAGCCACTGCTTGCCTGTCTGATCATCAGCAATGTCCTGCTGATGGCTGGCTGCGCGAATGAAAACCCGGTCACCTCGTTTGTCACACCGGCTGCGGAGCCTACGCCTGTTGTCGTTGAAACCCCGCCACCCCCACCAGAGCCGACGCCTATAAGCAGGTGTCAGAACGATCTTGCCGCGTTGCAAACCATTAGTCCTCGGACCTATGCAGTCAGGAAGGCCAGTTTTGACAGTCTGCTGACTAACGCCTCGTTTTACAGCGGGGTACGCGGTGATGTGAACGCGTTGACCAAAAATACGCTAGACGCACTGTATAAATATAAAACCAATCAGCTGTGTGCACAAATCGGGCAAGACTTGCTTAACGGACTGATCCACAAAATGGAGAGCGTGAAATGAAGTTGGGGTTAAAGTATGGTTTGGCCTTGAGCCTGACGTTGCCGGCGGGCTGCGCATTGGGTGCAGAGCAACTCAAGGATGACAGGGCCAGCGCCATCCGGGCATTGGAAGCAATCACCAGCCAAGAGAGTGAGGCTCCGGCACTGTTGCTGTTGAGCCCTTCACAACTGAATGAGCTCAGCCCTCCCGCAGAAAGGAAAGTGAGTAAACCTTCCACCAATATCAAGCCCCGCGAGTCAGCTTCCCTGCAAGCGCAAATCAAACGGTTAAATGCTGCCCTTGCCCAACGGGACCAAGAGTTGCAGCAACTGCGTCAGGCAGCACAGCAGGATGCGGATGCTCGCGCCGAAGTTAGCCAGTTGAAAAAGACCCTGCAGGAGAATTTGCAGGCGACGGAGCAGATGCAGCAGGATATGGTGGCCGCGGCGACGGCTAAAGGTGAGAACTCCAACGAAAACGGTAGGCTACAGCAGGCGCTGGACCAAAGCCGCCAACAGAGCTCGGCGTTGCAGAAACAATTGGCAGCCCTGGCCAAAGCACACACCGATAATAGTCAGGAAAACAAGGCGTTGCAGGCAGAGTTGAACGACAGCCGTCAACAGGCCGAGCAAGCGAAAAAGGCGTTGGCCGAGTTATCGGCGAAAACTGAAGCTAAACCCATCCTGCAGCTTGCGCTGGATGAAAGCCTGCACAACCAACTGACGATGCTGAAAGTAGCCAACGAACAGCAACAGGCGGAAAACAGCCGACTGCAGCAGCAGTTGGCTACGCAGCCACGAGAAATCATAGAGCCGAAGTCAGAGCTTGAGATCCGTGATTATGCCATCGGTAGTTCCCTGGCAGAAGACATGTTGGCCTTGCTCAAACAGCGGGCGGCTCAGGGGGTTGAAGTGGACAGCCGTCTGGCGCTGGCGGGGGTGCAGGATACCTTCGCGGGCAAGCTCAAGCTGCAACCGGAGCAGATCGACAAGGCGTTGGATGCCAGCGCAAAGTTGGTGCAACGTAATGCACAGCAGCAAAAATTGGACACCGAAAAGGCAGGCGCACGTTACATCGAGCAGTTTGCCAAGCAAAAACAGGTGAAAAAAGAGGCGTTAGGTTACTTTTACCGGATCGATAAGGCCGGAAAGGGGGCTATTGGCGCGAACAACATGATCAGCGTGGCGGTAAAAGAGAGCCTGATCAACGGTAAAGTCGTCAAGGATATGCAGGCGGCAGGCACCTCGGTCACCCAGTTACTGAGCAGCTATCCACCGATATTCAGAACGGCGATCTCGAAGCTGCAAAATCACGGCAGTATCACGATGGTCGTACCGCCAAGCCTGGCTTACGGCGATAAAGGTCTGCCCCCGGATATCCTGCCGGGATCGACCATGGTCTATAACGTAACGGTATTGGATGTCGCACCAGCCAAGTAAATGGAGCACGGCTGTGGCTGCCTGCGTAAAGGTTTTTCAACTTGCACGGCCCCATTTACCCAGTAGATGGGTGCCCAGCATAAAACACGTTAGTTAGAGGGCTGGCGCGCTCACGGTGATGAAGTCTCAGTAGTGTCATCGGCTATCAGCCGGTGGCCTGGTTTTCATCGTGAGTTTGCTGGCCGCTATTTCCCCAATGGCACCACCAGCGGCGTATGCGAAACCGGATCGTCGATGATCACGCACTTCAACCCGTAAACTTCCTCGATCAATTCCGGCGTAACAATGTCTTTTGGCGCGCCCTCGGCCACCACTTTGCCGTCGCGCATGGCGATCAGATGGGTGGCATAGCGGCAGGCATGGTTGAGATCGTGCAGCACTACCACCAGCGTGTAATGGTTCACCCGGTTCAACTGGCGCAGCAGCTCCAGCAGATCGATTTGGTGAGTGATGTCCAGCCAGGTGGTCGGTTCATCCAGCAGCAGCAGCGGCGTTTGCTGGGCCAACACCATGGCGATCCACACCCGCTGGCGTTGGCCACCGGAAAGGGTATCGACGGGTTGATCGGCCAACTGAGCAACGCCGGTTGAGCGCATAGCCTGCTCCACCGCCAGCTGATCTTCTTCGCGCCAGCGGCTGAACAGGCTCTGATGAGGGTAGCGGCCACGGGCAACCAGATCGAACACCGTGATATCGCCCGGGGCAATCGAGCTTTGTGGTAACAGGCCCAGTTGGCGTGCGACTTCCTTGGTGGGATATTCCCGAATTTGTCGACCGTTCAGCCATACCGAGCCCGCCTGGGGTTGCATCAGGCGGCTGAGGGTGCGCAGCAGCGTGGACTTGCCACAGGCGTTTGGCCCGATTATGACCGTCAGTTCGCCATGAGGAATAGACACTGAAAGATCGCGTGCGACGATTTTCTTGTCGTAGCTCAGCGTCAGGTTTTCGGCACGCAGAGGTGCGGTGAACGGGGTTTCAGCATTCATTTTTTTCGTGACTCACGGATTAGTAACCAAATCAGATAAATGCCACCGAGGCTGACGGTCAACACGCCGACCGGCAACTGATAAGGCATAAACAGGCGCTGCGCTGCCACATCGGCCGCCAGCAATAATAAGGCACCGGTCAGCGCGGTGAGCAGCAGGACGTTCTGATTGGCGCACAGGCGGCGGGCAATTTGCGGGGCGACCAGAGCAATAAAGGAAATCGGCCCGGCCACGGCGGTGGCGGCAGCGGTTAGCACCACGCCTGTCAGCCACAGCAGTAAACGGGAACGTTCTACGCCAACGCCGAGTGCGCAGGCGGTGTCATCCCCCATTTCCAGCAGCCGCATACGCCGTGTCAAGGTTAGCAACAGCAGTAACGCCATCAGTAGCACTGCCAGCACCGGCAGGCTTTTCGCCCAGGTGACACCGTTGAGGGAACCGGCGTTCCACAACCCGGCGGTCATGGACGCTTCCAGCGAGGCGCTGACGATCATCCAGGTATTGGCTGCCAGCAACAGGGCGCGAACGGCAATCCCGACAATAATCAGACGGAAGGTTTCTACCCCGTTGCTCCAGGCCAACAGATAAACCACCCCGGCGGTAAGCAGGCCACCGGCCAACGCCCCGGAGGTAATGCCGATAACGCTGCTGTTAAACAGCACGATGGCGACCAGCACGCCGCTATAGGCTCCCGTATTGAAACCAATTACGTCAGGGCTGCCGAGCGGGTTACGCAATAGTGACTGGAAAATTGCACCGCTGAGGCCGAGCGCCGCCCCCAACAGTAAAGCCATGGCGACACGTGGCAAACGCCACTGGGTGACGATCACTGCAAGATTGGCCGGGCCTTCGCCGCGTAACGCGTCGATCACCTGCGCAGCGCTGAGCTGCAAGGTACCAGAACCGAGGGCATAAACCGCCAGCGCAAGGCAGGCGAATAACAACAGCAGGGCAGTTGCCAACGGTCGCGCCAGCCGAAACGGCTTTTTGGCGAGGATCTGGCGGGAAACCAACAGGTTCATTTTATCCTCCCCGCCGGAACATACGGCGCTGACGCACCAACATAATCAACATCGGCGCGCCGATCAGGGAAAGTACAATGGAAACCCGCAGTTCCCCCGCGACCAGAAAGCGCCCCAGTAAATCAGCGCTAAGTAGCAGGATTGGAGTTAAAACCAATGTCCAGGGTAACATCCAACTTAATTCGGAACCCGCCAAGCGGCGGGCAATGTGGGGCATCATCAGCCCGACAAAGGCAATAGGGCCAACGGCGGCGGTAGCTCCGCCACACAGCAGCGTAATAGCTATCAGGCCAAGCAGTTGAGTGCGGATAATGCCAGTGCCGAGCGCCGCGGCTAATTCACTCCCCATGCTCAAGCTGTTCAGCGCCTTGCTAAGCCACAGGGTTATCAGCGTGCCCAGCAGGATTGGCAATGCGACGGTGCGTACTACCGCCATATTCTGAATGTCGAGTGAACCGGCCTGCCAGAAACGCAGCTGATCGAACACCAAAGGGTTGAGCAGAGCGATGCCGGTGGTCATCCCTTCCAGCACAGCAGCCAATGCCACCCCAGCCAGCGTCAGGCGCACAGGATTAACTCGGCTGCCACCCAGAGCACCTACCAGCGCTACCAGCAGCGAGGCAAACAGCGCTCCGGCAAAGGCAAACCACAGATACTGGCTGACGGTGGCCGCGCCAAAAAAGGTTATGCCCAATACAACGGCGAAGCCGGCTCCGGAGTTAACGCCTAAAATGCCGGGATCCGCCAGCGGATTGCGGGTGAGGGTTTGCATCAGCGCGCCAGCCAGCCCAAGCGCGATGCCAGCCAATATGCCGATCAGCGTGCGTGGCAGGCGGGCTTCGGTAATGATGACGCAGTCTGCGCCGCTGCATTGGCCGCTCAGCGCGGCAACGACGTTACTGAAAGGAATGGATTTAGCCCCCAGCGACAGGCTGAGCACAATTACGGCTAAAAGCACGACAATGGCGCACAGCAGGCCAAACAGGCGCTGCCAGAAGGCGCGGGATAACCCCAGAAACAGTATGCCCCTGCGGTCGGGAAGCGGTGGAGAGCAATTAGGTGTAAGCCGGAACATGACAGCCCATTATTAATTGAATATCAATGATATCTATTATCATTATTGATTATGTTTATCTATGGTAGCATGGCAGCCTGGCCAGCACTAGCACCGTGCCTATCGAATATCGTGTCATTGTTTGTGGAAGATCAAGGATATAAGTTGTGGTGATTACCAGATGAATAAACCCTCTATTTTGCTCGATTTTGGCCTGCTTAGGACCAACCCCGCTTTTCGTGCCGTATTCTCTGCCCGTTTTATTTCGATCCTGGCATTGGGCCTGATGGCGATAGCCATTCCGGTGCAGATCCAGGCGTTAACCGGCTCAACCCTGTTGGTTGGGCTGGCGGTAACCCTGGCGGGCAGCGGCATGTTTGCCGGTTTGCTGATGGGAGGAGTGTTGGCCGATCGCTATGAACGCCGTCGCCTGATCCTGTTTGCGCGCTCAACCTGTGGCGTGGGTTTTCTTGGCCTGTGCCTCAATGCTGCGTTGCCAGCGCCTTCACTAACGGCCATTTACCTTCTCGCGGTGTGGGACGGATTTTTTGGTGCCGTGGGCGTGACGGCGTTGCTGGCCGCGACACCGGCCATCGTTGGCCGTGAGAATATCGTGCAGGCCGGTGCCATCAGTATGCTGACCGTGCGCTTTGGGTCGATTCTGTCTCCCGCTATCGGCGGGCTGGTGATCGCCGGGGCGGGTATCAGTTGGAACTATGCGCTGGCGGCCTTGGGGACGTTGATCACCTTGATCCCGTTATTAAAATTGCCTCAGTTGCCACCGCCGCCCCAGCCTCGCGAACATCCGTTGCGGGCGCTGATCGGCGGCTTCACCTTCCTGTTCCAGAACAAGGTGATTGGCATGGTGGCGCTGATTGGTGCGCTGATGACCATGGCTAGTGCGGTGCGCGTGTTATATCCAGCTATCTCGGGCATGTGGCAGGTCACCACCCAGAGTTTGGGGATCATGTATGCGGCGGTGCCATTAGGTGCGGCGATTGGCGCATTTACCAGTGGCCGGGTGGCTCAGGTGGCACGGCCAGGCTGGATGATGTTGATAACGGCGATAGCGGCTTTCGTAGCTGTGGGGCTGTTTGGCTTGATGCCTTGGTACGGCATGGCGCTGCTATGCCTGGTGGTGTTTGGCTACCTCAGTGCGCTGAACTCGCTGCTGCAATATGGCCTGATACAAAATCTGACGCCGGACGCGTTTCTGGGCCGGATTAACGGCCTGTGGACCGCGCAGAACGTGGTGGGGGATGCGCTTGGTGCCTTGCTGCTTGGCGCGATGGGGGCATTTATGCTGCCAGCGATGAGTTCGACCAGCTTCGGTTTTGGCGCGGCGCTGCTGGCTGTGGTGCTGGCGTTTGCCATGCGCGGGCTGCGCAACGTGAGCATGGGCGGGCAGAGCGAGAAACTCCAACCCGCCACTGCGGCTACGGAGAAATAAACAGCTTTTCCAGACGCGTCAGCAAGTTGCTGGCGCTGTAATAATCCAGACGGAAGGTGTCGTTCCCCAGCGCGTAAACCCGTTTACTCTCCACTGCTGGCAGATGGGCCAGGAAACTGTTGCTCATCAGCCGCTGCACATCGCTTTCGTCGTTGGCGAATAACAGCAGTGTCTGGCCATTCAAGCCTTCAGCCAGATTTTCTCCGCCGAGTTGGATGATGTCTTTACGCGCCCCTTGGCTGGTGCTGGCGTTGAGTTTGGGCGGCAAGGTGGCCAGGGTAAATCCTAGCTGTTGCAGCAGTTGCCCTTGGGATGAGTCGGCGCTCCACAGATTGGCGTTCTTGCCATCGCTGCGAAACACCAGTGCCGTTATGGGCTGTGGTGGCAATGTCATCTGCTGTTTCAGCGTTTTCTCACGGCGATCAAACTCGCTGACGATCTTCTCCGCTTGTGCTTCATGGCCGGTCGCTACGCCAAGGATGTTGGCCAGTTCCTGCCAGCTTTTATCGTCGTAGTTCACCACCAGCACCGGAGCGATGGCTGACAGCTGATCGTACAGGCGCACCGCAGAATCGGCCCCGGTAGCGGACATCACAATCAGGTCCGGTGCCTCACCGGCGATCGCCTCGGCGTTGGGTTCACCAATATAGAGCCGTTTCACTCCGCGTTTGGCCGCAATCTCTCCCCACTGGTGGAAAAAGCCCTGCTGATCCGACAGCCTATTGTTTGGGCTGGTGGCTCCGCTGGCGATCACTGGGGCGTCGATCGCCAACAACGTACCAGTGACCGTCACGCTGGTGGAAACGATACGCTGTGGCGGTTGGTCAAGGGTGATAACGCCGTGCGAGGTTTCGATACTGCGCGGCCAGGCTTGAGTCTCGGCTTGGACCACGCTCAAAACCAGCAGGCCAAACAACGCCAGACTGAGCCGCAGGGGAATTGACATCGGTGAGATCCTTTTAATCCGAATGATTATTATTCATTGGTCTGAAACCACCAAGTTTAACCCTTAATCTAGGTTAGCAGAAGAGGTTACGTTTATTGACATGGTTAGTTCTGGCAGGTACTTTATCGCGGATGCAATACAAATGATAATCATTATTATATTGGTTATTGTTAATGAAACAAGAGGAAGTACCTATGGACGTAGCCGTTAAGGGCGCAGCGCAAAAGGACCTGCAACAGGGGGTAGATCTGGCACAGGCCGCTACAATATCCCCGACTTCAGGTTTCTTTTTTACCTCGCCTTTTCGCAGTCTGAGCACTCAAGGGTGTTTTGCCCGCATCACCTTGCCTGCGGTTGATGGTGATGACCTGCAAGGCCAATTCCAGCAGGCGATACAGCAGGCCTTTGCACAGGCCCGCAAGGCAGGCATCAAGGATCCGCTGCTGTGTGGCGCGATCCCTTTCGATACTCGTCAACCCTCGTCACTGTTTATCCCGCAACAGACGCAATGGTTCGATCGTGAAACCCTGCAGGCCAGTTTAGTGCCTGCTGCGGGGCCGATCCCTGAGATTGTCCACCAAACCGAGTTGCCAGCGCAGCCGCAGTTTATGCAGATGGTTAGCGATGCCGTACAGGCAACGAACAGTGATCAATTGGATAAGGTGGTGCTCGCCCGCTTGTTGGACATTGAAACCAGCAAGCCGGTAGACCACGAAGCGTTGATGGCGCGTATCATTGCCCAGAATCCCCACGGCTTTCATTTCCACGTGCCGCTGGCAGAGGGGGCATTGGTGGGAGCCAGCCCGGAGCTGCTGCTGCGTAAATTTGGCGACCAGTTCCATTCCAATCCTCTGGCGGGTTCGGCACGGCGCGAAAGGGATCCGCTGCGGGATCGGGCGGTCAGCGAACAACTGCTGGTTTCGGGTAAAGACCGCTATGAACACCAAATCGTAACCGAAGGCATGCGCCAGGTCTTGGCCGGGCGTTGCAGTCATTTGCATATTCCCGCAACCCCCGAACTACTCAGTACCACCACGTTGTGGCATCTTTCGACACCCATCGATGGTGAAGTGGCCGATCGGGCAGAGAATGCTCTGTCACTAGCCTGTCTGCTGCATCCGACGCCGGCATTATGCGGTACTCCAACGCTGGCAGCGCGGGATCTGATCGAACAGCTTGAGCCGTTTGACCGGCAGCTGTTTGGTGGCATCGTCGGCTGGTGCGACGCCGAGGGCAACGGAGAATGGGTCGTCACCATCCGTTGCGGCACCGTCAAGGGTAATCAGGTACGCCTGTTTGCCGGTGCCGGCATCGTGCAGGACTCTTCCCCACAGTCCGAATGGCACGAAACTGGCACCAAACTCAGCACCATTCTACGTGCGTTTGGCCTAAATCAAGGATAGAGAGTCCTCCATGACAATTGCTTTTACCCCCTGGCCTGAAGAGTTCGCGCGCCGTTACCGCGAACGCGGCTATTGGATCGATCGGCCATTGACCGACATCTTGTCCCGTCAGGCAGATAACGACGCTATTGCGATGACCGACCCGCAGCGCAGCTTAAGCTATCGCCAACTGGAACAGCTTTCCGACCGTCTAGCCGCCGCCCTGTTACGGCGTGGGCTGCGATCCGGTGATACTGCGTTGGTTCAGCTTGGCAACGTGGTTGAATTCTACGTGGTGTTCTTTGCCCTGCTGAAAATCGGTGTGGTGCCGGTGAATGCTCTGTTCAGCCATCAGCGCAGTGAACTGAACGCCTATGCCAGCCAAATCAAGCCTGCGCTGTTGATTGCCGATCGCGATCATGCCCTGTTCGCGCAGGATCAGTTCCTGGATACGTTCAGGGAACAACATCCTTCGCTACGGGTGGTTGGGCTGCGTAATCAGGCCGAAGGTGAACAGGCATTGGCCGCTTGGCTGGAAGAGGAACTCGGTGCTTTTGAACCGACGCCAACGGCTGCCGATCGGGTGGCGTTTTTCCAGCTTTCTGGTGGCAGCACCGGTACGCCGAAGCTGATCCCGCGCACCCATAACGATTATTACTACAGCATTCGCCGCAGCGTGGAGATTTGTCGCTTCGACAGCGCTACCCGCTATCTATGTGCATTGCCAGTGGCCCACAACTACCCAATGAGCTCTCCGGGCGTGTTGGGGGTGTTCTACGGTGCCGGTCTGGTGGTGTTTGCCAGCGATCCCGCGGCAGCCCAATGTTTCAAACTGATCGAACAGCATCAGATCACGGTCACCGCACTGGTGCCGCCTGCCGTTACCCTGTGGCTACAGGCGATCGAAGAGTGGGGCAGCAATCAGCCGTTGGCCAGCCTGACGCTGCTGCAGGTTGGCGGCGCAAAATTGGGGGAAACCCTGGCGGCCCGCATACGCAACGAGATCGGCTGCCAGTTGCAGCAGGTGTTTGGCATGGCCGAAGGGCTGGTGAACTACACATTGCTGGATGACGACGACCAACACATTCTCACCACCCAAGGCACGCCAATGTGTCCGGACGATGAACTATGGGTGGCAGATGAGCAGGGTAATCCGCTACCTGTAGGGGAGACTGGCCGCCTGATGACGCGTGGGCCATACACTTTCCGCGGCTACTACCAAAGCCCTGAGCATAATGCCGAAGCCTTTGACGAGAACGGCTTCTACTGTTCCGGCGATCTGATCAGCCTGGCGGCGGACGGCTATGTGCAGGTGCAAGGGCGGCAGAAAGACCAAATCAACCGTGGTGGCGAAAAGATTGCTGCAGAAGAAATTGAAAACCTGCTGCTGCGCCATCCGGCGGTGATTAACGCCGCGCTGGTGTCGATGCCGGACGATCTGATGGGTGAAAAAAGCTGCGCCTTTGTCATCGCGCACGAGGCCGTCAAACCCGTGGTGCTGCGCCGCCATCTGCGTGAGCAGGGTGTGGCCGAATTTAAATTGCCCGACCGCTTTATTCAGGTGGAGTCACTACCGTTAACCCCGGTCGGAAAAGTCGATAAAAAACTGCTGCGTGAACGCCTGGAAGCGCAACAACTGGCTCAGGCCAAAGGAGAATAAGTCATGGCGATCCCTAAACTTACCGATTATGCGTTGCCAACGCCTGGCGAACTGCCGGTTAACAAGGTTAACTGGGCCTTCGAGCCACAGCGCGCAGCACTGCTGATCCACGACATGCAGCAATATTTCCTCAATTTCTGGGGCGAAGACAGCCCGCTGATCAAACAGGTAGTCGAGAACATCGCCGCTCTGCGCCGCTACTGCAAGCAGCAGGGTATCCCGGTGTTTTATACCGCGCAGCCTAATCAGCAAAGTGATGAGGACCGTGCCTTGTTGAATGATATGTGGGGGCCGGGACTGAACAAGCACCCGGAGCAGCAGGCTGTGGTCAGCGAATTGGCACCGGAAGCTGACGATACGGTGCTGGTGAAATGGCGTTACAGCGCGTTCCATCGCTCGCCATTGCAAGAGATCCTGCAAGAAAGCGGGCGCGATCAGCTGATTATCTGCGGCGTGTATGCGCATATCGGTTGCATGACCACGGCTATCGACGCCTTTATGCGCAACATCAAACCGTTTATGGTGGCCGACGGCCTGGCGGACTTCTCCCGTGAGGAACACCTGATGGCCTTGCGTTACACCGCCGGGCGCTGTGGCCGCGTGGTGACCACCGCCGATCTGCTACCCGGAATTGGCAGCATCAATGCGCTGCGCCAGCAAATTATCCCGTTGCTCGATGAAGATAGCGAAGACATCGGCAATGACGAAAACCTGATCGATTACGGTCTGGATTCGGTGCGTATCATGGAGTTGGCAACCCGCTGGCGTAAAATTCGTGAAGATATCGATTTTATCGCGCTGGCCAAATCACCGACTATCGATAGCTGGTGGGCACTGCTTTCCGAGAGGAGATCCTGATGGCCAATGAACAGGAATTTACCGGTAAACGTGTTTGGGTGACCGGTGCCGGGGCGGGAATTGGTTATCAAACTGCATTGGCATTTGCCCAGAGCGGGGCCGATGTTATCGGCTTCGATCTGCATTTTGGCGATCTGGACTACCCGTTCCGCACCGAGGTGTTGGATATCACCGACGCCGCTGCGGTAGATAGCGTTTGCCAGCGCTTATTGGCGGAACATGAGCGGTTGGACGTGTTGGTCAATGGGGCCGGCGTTCTGCGCCTGGGGCTGACCGATGAAACCAGCAATGCGGACTGGCTGGCCTGCATGGCGGTGAACGCCGGTGGTGCCTTTAACCTGTTCCGTCATACCTTGCCGGTGTTCCGCCGCCAGAAGCAGGGTGCCATCGTGAGCATTGCTTCTAACGCGGCCCATGTGCCACGTGTTGGCATGGCGGCCTACTGCGCCTCCAAGGCCGCTATGCGCAGCCTGTGTCAAACCGTGGGGCTGGAAATGGCGCCTTATGGTGTGCGCAGTAACCTGGTTTCCCCCGGTTCGACCAATACCCCGATGCTACGCGGGATGTGGCAGGACGAGCACGGCGAAAGCAATATGATCAAGGGTTTCCCCGACCAGTTTAAGTTGGGTATCCCATTGGGCAAGATTGCCCAACCGCAGGAAATCGCCGATGCGATCCTGTTCCTGGCATCTGACCGGGCTAGCCATATCACGATGCAGGATATTGTGATCGATGGTGGGGCGACGTTGGCGGCCTGAGTTATTGCCAATGCATTAAAACCATAGGGAGCCGAGTTGGGCTCCCTTTTTGTTTTTGATGGTCAGTCACTAATTGCCTTTAAAATATTTATTTCTTTGCGGCGGCTAGGTTAATGGCGGAATAACCTGTGGCACAGACTGTTCCCTCTCCTTGGGGAGAGGGTTAGGGTGAGGGAGATATCACCGTTGGCTGAGGAGGCGGTTGCCGGGTAGGTCAAAAGAAGTAGGGGGCAAGCATTTGGCACCTGTACGGTGGGTCGTGCAGGATGACCGGCCGCCGCCGTTGTCTCGCAAGCGAGACTCGAACCTGAACGCAGGTTCTCACCCACACGACCCTTATCTGGGTATGTCGAGTTTGGCGTCAGTATGTGAGTGGGGAGTACATATGCGAAAAAGGCGCCTAAAGGCTAATGCCGATCGTTTAAGGATCGGTTGACCGATCCGGTGGCTGGTGTAAAAAGGGTTCATGTTCATCATGGACCCTTTTTAAATGGAACTCT
>NZ_JBNDIN010000026.1:0-17803 GCF_050434425.1 Serratia sp. 2723 | reverse complement strand
TAAATCTGCTGATTAGTCTCATCCGTCACGTTGAACGTGATATCCGCAGACCAGGTGTTTAATTTTGTTGCGTTAGTACACCCCACTGACGGCTCATTCATACTCCCCGTACAATCACCATCAGGCCATTGCATCAGGTCTTGTTTAAGCGTGGCCGTCCAACGTCCAGCACGATTTAATTGCTTCAGTTCTTCCTGCGGAATAGACATGGTAAATTTAACGTCAGGACAGATATACCCCTCAGCGCTACCATTAGAAGTGCAATAAACACCAGTTTTTCTGCCCTCAATCACTATAGCGACCACCGTTGAAGTCCCTTCCAAGGTAAAATCCAGCTTTACTTTAGTTGGCCTTAAGATTGCCGAAAGGCGGACAGGAAACGTCGGGCACGCGCCATGTTTCGAGTCGGTTCTGCTTTGACAGACTAAGGAGTTACGCGCCCACTTATTGGGGTCTTTTTCATCATGCCCGCCAGACAACTTATCCCAGACAACCACTTTTTCAGGTACTAAAGCCACATCAAACCCCATGGTTAACACCGTATTTTGTGCTACGGGTTCTGCAGCCAACGTCGCGGTGGGGAAAACCAACAACACTGGCAGGAGCATTAAAACATTTGCGCTTATTTTCACTTTCAGATCCTCAGTTCACTTTCACCCCTAACGGCATCCCAGCTACGTTCGGCTGGCCACGATGGCCAATTCACTGCTGAGTGCTTGGCGTGTAAACAACGCGCAGCTTGCCGGTGTAATCCCCCGCCGTTTTATCCGCCATTGAGAAGGCTGGCGTCGTCAGGGTCAGCGGGGCCGGTACGCAAAGTGTCGGGGCACTACCGGATCCAGGCCGACTATATTCCAGATAAACAGTTTCGCCGGTGGGCTCGCCAGATCAACGGTATTCTTCACCACCGTATCCTGCGCGCTTGGGGGAATTTCGTGACTATGCGCCTGCGGTAGAATACCCACACACACATAAGACCACATAAAAAAAGAGGCTTTATTACCCTCAGGACGATCAATTTTAAATGATCTTTAATTCTTGATAGCATAAGAAACCACCTAGTTAGAATTCATCGCCATCGGCACCCCAGAGCCATGGCCCTGTCGCACGGTCATCAACTGTGCCTGCTTCTGCTCGGCTGGCGGTATACTGGCTATCGCAACCCCAGCACAGCGGGTGGTACCGACATAGCGCACCACGTCACGCATGGCCTGCACTTTCATGGCACACTGATAGAACTGTGAGCCACGCATCAGATACAACTGCTTCATCGGTCGGGTGGTTTCCAGGCTAAAGCCACCTTCGCCCAGCGGGGTCCAGGACAGCACATTAAGAGGGATGCCGTTTACCAAAGGCCTATCCTGCTCATCCAGCATTCTGCCCAACCAGGTGTAGCGCGAAGTCACCTCGATATCCCGGCGCAGTACTTTCCCCGGCACCATAAACGCCATACGCGTTCCCGCCCCTCGGCGGATCTCGCTGCTGATACCGGCAGGAGCGCTAAGTGACTCGTTGATATCAAGGGTGGTTGGCTGATAGCCCGGTACGGTAAACAGTGCCCGGCTGTTGCCACGCACATCCGTCTGACCTCTGCCGTCTACCGCTACGCTGATCAACGCGGCACGGCTCTCTTCGCCTGCGTCCACACCAACCGTGATCGCGGAGGCCGGGCGGCCATCCCCCCAGCGTCCCCAATAAAGTCCGCTGCGATCGACCAGCAAAGAGGAGTTATAGCTGCCGCTGCTGCTGAACGTATGCCGGTTCGCTACCTTGTCATAGGCATCACTGACAGCGAAGCTGCCGTTACCGTACTGCCCACCGGCACGGGCGTAAGCTGCTGCGGTCAGGGTCTGGCTATTGGCGCCATAAATCGAAGCCCCCAGCTCATTTTGCCCGCTCTGGTCCATATAGCGACTGTAGTTCGCGTTATAACTGAGTTGCCCTTCCCCACGCTGGCTATTGCGATAGTTGGCGCCCAGAGAGGTATTGCTGTTAGTGGCACCGCCATGACGCCCGGAGAACGATAGGCTGACGGTGAGGTAGCCGCCCTTGTCGGTTCCCAGTTGGCCGCTGTCGTGACGCCTGAAAGCGCTGACTCCGCTGTTGATGTTAATCTCGTTGAACGCAAAGGAACGGCTGATCCCCAACTGCCAGGTTTTACTGCGTGAACGCGTCGTGTAGATCTGTTCCCAGGGGGTAGCATCCTGATGGTTATCATCATTGTCGGGCAGTTCACTGCGATAGCGGTAACGCCCACCGCTGCTGTTAAGCGAGTAGCCAATATTGGCGAACCACTGTGCGAGCGGGACCGAAAACATCAGGTTGGAACTCTGGTAACAACCGCTAAAGCCATAGTTTCTCTGTTGAGAGTCGCAGTCAGGCACCGAGAGGGCCGAGCGGTAGAAACTCAATGAAAAACTGTCGTTATAGTTAATTTGCTGAATATTTCCCCGCGTACCCTCGCTGCCGGCCAGATAACTGACGCGAGCCGTCATGACGCCATCCAACGGGCCACTGTTAAAACCGTGGCTCCAGTCCGCCGCCCCTTCCCAATAGTGTACGTCGCTAGATACCGTGCTCCCCGCCGTCAGCGACAGCGTATCGGTCAACGGGATCCGCAGCCCGCCTTGCACCACCCGCCGATCGTCCACCGTTGAATGCGTATCGCGGTCTGCCTCAACCCCGGCTTGCAGGAACCACTGAGGACCATTGAGCTGAGCCACACCGGTGTTGGTATAAGGGACGGTTTCTGTCCTGACCAACTGGTTATCCTCATAGACCCGCAGCGTGACGGTATAGCTGCCGCTGGGGAAGGCACGCGTATCCAGCTCCTGTGCCCCGGCATTCAGGTAAAAGGAAGACAGTAACTGTTCGTCACGATAGGCGTCGATGCGAGCGTTGCGCGATAGGAAGACCGAGACCGGAGTCCCCCGGGAAACCTGGCTCTGGTTGACCCAGGCCGTAGTTGAACCAGCCCGTAGCCCACGGATCTTGCCAATCGGCAATTGGCTCAGGTTGATGTTGCCCCCCGCGTTGCTGAAAATGTCGCGAGAGTCCATCATGCCGCCTTGCAGATAGAGGCTTTTCCACAGGTCCTGCCGAAAATAGGCATTATTCATCTCTATCTGCTGATGGTTGCTATGGCGATAGCGCTGCCCCGTATAGAACCAGTCGGCATTAAGATAGCCATTTTCAGTGACGCCCAGTGAACCAGTCCCCTGTAGCGACAATGACTGATAATTTTCATCAGCAACAAAATTGAGGTTTTGCTGATGGATCAGCGCATTTTCACTTTCTGCCGTCGCCTGATAGAAACCGCTACCGACAGCTTTTTTCGGCAGATACCGCCGGTCAAGGAACAGGTTAACCCGGGAATTATTCTCGTCATAGATGATACCAACCGTCTGGGTTTCCAGATAGTCACAGCTTGGCGCGTCACCGTTACTGCTGCAGGCAAGGTTGCCGTTACGTGCAAGCGGTTGCACCAACGCGGTCATCAGCTGCGCACCCAGTTCCGGATCGTCGTTGAATTGTTGCTTCACGGCATCTGCCAGTTCCGCTGGCTTTATGAAGACAACCTGTTCCAGATTAATATTGGCTTCATAAAGCCCGAGAGACTTGCCATAAAGGGAAACATCAACCCAAACAAGCTGCCCTTGTGCCAAGGCCTCAAAGCCTGGTGGAATTTTAGGGGTAGCCGACGAATCATGTTGCATAATCATAAGGCCTACCAACAACCCTGCGGATAGGCTAGCGCGAAAAGCCATTGTTCATCCCTGATAGAAAGTGGGGCTAAAAAGCCCCACAAGATATGAATAAAACTTTTGAATTGAGCTGCCTTAAGGAGCCTTGGTCGCTTGAGTCAGCACCAGGCTGACAATGCCGCTGTAGGTGCCGGTAGCAATAGTGCCTTGCGTGGTTTGGGCAAAACGCAGTGGCAGAACGTCTGAACCATTTTCGATGCCTGCTGGGAACAGGGTCGCCGCTTCCAGCAGTTGGTTGGTGGTGGTCAGTACCGTTTCACCCAGGCTTACGGTCAATGGGATCTTGTTAGCCCCATTAACATCCGCCAGGCTCGCCTCTCTAACCAGGCGAACGTTAACACCAGCGGTAGCGTTGTTGGACCAGACCTTGGTGTTCAGGTTAAAAGGCGTCAAGCCTTTGCCTGGCAAATACTGCATATCGATGCTGCTTGGCAAACCGGTGTTATCAGGCTGCGTCATATCAATGGTCGCATCCACGTTGGCATTCACAGTAATATCTTTCTGTATAGCCTGAGTTGAAAATACGGCAGCCATGGTTGAAACAATCAGCAGTGGTTTAATAAACTTTTTCATAAAATCTCCATTTTATAAATAACATCCAACTTTACTCCCCCCATAAAACCGGGGCCATACATGATTTGACTCTACATTTAAGTCTTCACAGACAAATCAATTTCTTCAACGCGCTTTTTAATCCAGTTAAAATAACGCGCCTTATATTTCTTCCCTGGCTTTACCATTAGCGAGTCAATTTTAAGCTCGGTGCCGGGATATACCGTGGTGGTTTCTTTTTTCCAGTTGCAAACGCCGGCCTGGTCACAAACCCCCACTTCTCGTAGCGGAATACGCAACGTACCATCATTAATAACCTGGCCGCGCCGTGCATCTAACGTCAGGCTGGCAACGACCTTTTTAGGCGCAACGTGGACCAATGCTCCCCACACCAGATTGATACCCACCTTGGTCGTGGTCATCTGTGGGCTGGCAGCAGCAGTGTTATCTTCTAATTCCGGCACGCCTTCAAAATAGACTCGCCAGGTGGTTTCCTTTTCTGGCAACTCCAGAGCAACCAGCCGTACAAGGCGTTGGCTACCTGCCGAAATAGCCAATTTTTGCGGCGTTATCACCAGCGAGCTTTGTCCAAATTGTTCAACGTCCGCTTCCTGTTCTTGTTTAGTGCCAGGATTTAGTATTTGTTTTTCTGTTACCTTGACGAATTGTACTCCGTCGCTTTGGGATATAACCCTTATTTGAGCGGCTCCGGTTTCACCGATCCCAAGTTCCATAGGATAAACGCTCATATTGGCCGATACAAAACCTGGTAAAAAACAAAAAACAGCAACACCACTCAGGCGTTTAATAATACTGAGCTTCATGATTAATCCGTAATGAGAGTCTCTTATATCAAACTTTAAAACACAGCCAACTCCAGCCACGCTTAGTCTCGTAAAATTCGCAGCAAGTATAAAAACCAATTAGCGCTCAGATCAACTTAATAAGTATAATAATAACAACAAGAACAGAAGTACCCGTAAGTACATGATAAAAAACAAGATAATTTTTAATTATAACAAACAGAAATAAACAGATGATTAATATTAATATTAATTACACGGTAAGATTATAATCTGCGGTGCAATAGAGAGGGAATTAGCCTAGGCAAGCCAGACCGGTGACAGCATTTTCGTTGTCTTATTCAATTCAGGCCGAGTTCCACTCCGCCTGAACGAGAAAGCAAAAATCAATAGCTGAAGATTTAGCTAACGGTTACTCGGCAATATCCGCCACATCGCTAGCCAATTGCATTATTTCGCGCACCACACTGGTAGCGAAACTGCCTGCCGGTAGCCAGAAACGTAATTCCACGGTGACATCATCCCACCAGTTCCACTGCATTTTCTGCGGCTGTAGCAGCAAAGCCCGTCGCGCAGGCTCTATGCGCTCACGTTTCAACAGACTCAATAATTCCGGCTGTTGCGCCAGGCAACGTTGTTCAAACTCCAGTACCTCTGCGGCGGTTCCCGGCTCACCATCCCCCGGTAATGGAGCGGTGATCATCAGTTCACCCGCGTCTAACCGCTGTTGCAGAGTGGCTAACTCTTCCGCTTTGGCCACGAACCAGCTCCCGCGCCCGGCCAGCTGCAATGCATCCCCTTCCAGTACCCTTTGCTGCTGTTGGTCAGCCAAACGCTGGCTGGTAATGAGGTTAAACAACGCACTACGGCTGGCAGACAGGTAGAAGCTACGTTTGCTGCGCTCCTTGACCCGGATCTCATCATTAGCCCAGCGGCGCGCCATCGTCAGGTTGTTGCCGCCACGGCCAAAGCGCTGGCTGCCAAAGTAGTTCGGCACACCGTCCGCCGTGATGGCCTGCAAACGCTGCTCAACCTCTTGGCGATCGCTGATCTGGCGCAGCACCAGCGTGAATTCGTTACCCTTCAACGTACCGATGCGCAACTTGCGTAGGTGGCGAGCGGCCTGTAACACTTCGCAACCTTCCAGCGCAAACTGGCTGAAATCGGGGGATCCTTTGCCCGGCAGATGCAGGCAGAACCACTGCTCGGTGACAGCATGGCGATCTTTCAAACCGGCATAGCTGACCGAACGGGCATGAATACCGGCAAACTTCGCCAGATAGTCCGCCACAAACTGAGTGTTGCAGCCGTTCTTACGGATGTTCACCAGCAGGTGTTCACCTTCACCGTCTGGCGTAAAACCCAGATCCTCAACCACCACAAAGTCTTCCGGGTTGGCTTTCAACACGCCAGTAGCCGCTGGCTTGCCATGCAACCAGGTCAGATTAGCCATGTCCATGCGTTATTCCTTGATCAACAGCGCAACCGCTTCGCAGGCAATGCCTTCGCCACGGCCGGTAAAGCCCAGCTGTTCGGTGGTGGTCGCTTTGACGTTAACGTCGTCCATATGGCATTGCAGATCTTCCGCCAGGAAGATGCGCATCTGAGGAATGTGCGGTGCCATCTTCGGTGCCTGCGCAATGATGGTGACATCCAGATTACCCAGACGATAGCCCTTGGCACGAATGCGTTTCCAGGCTTCGCGCAGCAACTCGCGGCTGTCCGCCCCTTTGAAGGCCGGATCGGTATCCGGGAACAGCCTGCCGATATCCCCCAACGCCGCCGCCCCCAGCAGGGCATCGGTGGCCGCATGCAGCGCCACGTCACCGTCGGAGTGAGCCAGCAGTCCTTTTTCATAAGGAATGCGAACACCGCCGATCACCAACGGCCCTTCGCCGCCAAATTTATGGACATCAAAACCGTGACCGATACGCATGATGCGCTCCTTTAGTTGTTCAACTGAGTCAAATAGAACGCCGCCAGCGCCAAATCCTCTGGCCGCGTCACTTTAATATTGTCCGCACGCCCCGCCACCAGCAGCGGATGATAGCCGCAATGCTCCAGCGCCGAGGCTTCATCGGTCACCAACGCCCCGTCATCCAGGGCACGTTGCAGGCAGAGTTTAAGCAGTTCCAGCGGGAACAGCTGTGGCGTCAGGGCGTGCCACAGATCCTGGCGTTCAACGGTGTGCGAAATAACGCTTTGGCCCACCTGCGCCCGCTTCATGGTATCACGCACCGGCGCGGCAAGAATGCCCCCGACCTTACTGTGTGCCGTGATCGCCAGCAAGCGCTCCAGATCATCAGGATGCAGGCAAGGACGTGCGGCGTCGTGGACCAAGACCCATTGCGCGTTACCCGCCAGTTGTAGCCCGGCCAGCACCGAATCGGCGCGCTGTTGCCCACCCTCGGTGACCAATACCCGCGGATCGCTGGCGATTGGTAACGTCTTGAATTGTTGATCTTCGGGGCTGATAGCCACGATCACCTGGATAATACGCGGATGACGTAACAAGGCGTGGATCGCGTGCTCAAGCAGGGTTTGATGGCCAATGGTTAAATATTGCTTCGGGCAATCAGCCTGCATACGGCTGCCAATACCGGCAGCGGGCAGGACGGCAATCACCTGATGGGAGGAGCCTATGGATGGATTCATGCGTTACTTCGGTGGGTTGTTCTGTGTGGCAGACGCCGCGTTGCGTCCGGAAGGTTCAGGAACCAGACGATAGAAAGTCTCACCGGGCTTGATCATGCCCAGCTCATTGCGTGCGCGTTCTTCTATCGCTTCCTGACCGCCGTTCAGGTCGTCGATCTCGGCAAACAGTTGATCGTTACGCGCTTTCAATTTGGCATTGCTGCTCTGCTGAGCCACAACGTCATCATTGACCCGTACATAATCGTGAATACCATTCTTCCCCAGCCACAGCGAATACTGTAACCAGCCAAGCAGCGCCAGCAATAGCAGCGTCAGTTTTCCCATCTCCGCCCCCTAAAAAAAGCGCTTAATCATCCCACAACTTGCCGTTTGACTCCACAGCAGCAGCGGCTTTTCACCAGCGGCAAGCCAGCGTAATCAGAATTACCCCGGTTTAGCACCTGATTGTCGCCTGAAAGCGGCATTAAATCCAGGCGGGCGCAGATAGCATGGATCGACGGGCGCAGCATGCGGCTGCACACATCCACATCATGTACACATCGTCATCCAGATCGTGCACACATCGCCACCCCACCTCAGTATGCAGTAAGAACAACTGGGCTGAGGGTATTTTTACCGACATTTAAGCCAGATTTTAAATAATTATTCATATTTAACACTGTTAGCATTTTCATCATCAGGTAGGGGTTGTGTTTTTATTCATGTAAGTTTATTTTTATGCACCTAAAGTGCATAAATAAATCCAATGTATAACCAATGAATTTCAAGTTGCAGCTAGGCGACAAGCTTGCTCATCCTCAGGAGCTTACTTTTGGGTAAGTGACTGGGGTGGGCAAGCGCAGGTAACAACGCTGCAGCTTGAAAGGCGAAGGTTATAACCTTGACTCAACTTATTCGGGGAATGCTCATGTTAAAACGTTTAGTGCTGATTAGTGCCTGCCTGGCGGCCACTTTTTCCGCCGCTTCCTTTGCCGCAGAACCGACGTATGTTGTCGGCTCCGGCGGTACCTATCGCCCGTTCGAATTCGAAAACAGTAAAAAAGAGTTGGAGGGCTTTGATATCGATGTGATCAAGGCCGTTGCCAAGGCCGAAGGCTTCCAGGTAAAACTGGTGAACACGCCATGGGAAGGTATCTTTGCCACCCTGAACTCTGGCGACCGTGACATCATCATTTCCGGCATCACCATTACTGACAAGCGCAAGCAGATGGTCGATTTCTCCATGCCATACTTCCCGGCAGAGCAGGCTATCGTGGTAGCGAAAGAGTCTAAAGTAGACTCCATCGACGCGCTGAAAACCCTGAAGGTGGGCGTGGTTAACTCCAGCACCGGCGACATCGTGGTTTCTGACGTGTTGGGTAAAAACAGCACTGCCATCAAGCGCTTTGATAACACCCCGCTGCTGCTGCAAGAGCTGTATGAAGATGGTATTGGCGCGGCCGTGGGTGACGTTGGCGTGGCCAAGTTTTACATCAAGACCCACCCGGAGAAAGAGTTCAAACTGGTGTCAGACGCCAAGTTTGAGCGCCAGTATTTCGGCATTGCGGTGGCCAAGGGCAACGATGAGCTGCGTAACAAGATCAACAGCGGCCTGAAGAAAATCGTCGCCGATGGCACCTATGCCAAAATCTACCAGACCTGGTTCGACAGCAACGTCCCTACGCTGCCAGCGGAATAAACCGGCTGTAAATAGGGGCGCAATTGACTGCGCCCCCTTCGTATCAATGAGCGGCAAGTTCGCACTACCATCGTAAGGATCCTATTTTGTCAGCATTCCGTTGGGAGATCATTGAGGAATACGCTCCGCTGTTTATGGAGGGTGCCTGGATGACCATCAAATGTACTATCATCTGCGTGCTCCTGGGCACCACCTGGGGGCTGATCCTCGGCTTAGGCCGCCTGGCTCAGGCACCGCACGGCATCTGGAAACCGATCCTGCACTATTGCGTGCAATGGCCGGTGCGCATCTACATCAGCGCCTTCCGGGGTACACCGCTGTTTGTGCAAATCATGGTGGTCCACTTTGCGCTGGTGCCGCTGTTTATCAACCCGCGTGACGGCCTGCTGGTCAGCAACGGTTTGATGAGCGTCGACTTCGCGCGCGCTCTGCGTTCCGATTACGGTGCCTTCCTGTCTTGCGTGGTTGCTATCACGCTGAACGCCGGTGCCTATGTCTCGGAGATCTTCCGGGCCGGGATCCAGTCTATCGATCGCGGCCAGATGGAGGCTTCGCGCTCGTTGGGGATGGGCTACGGCAAAACCATGCGTAAGGTGATCCTGCCGCAGGCTTTCCGCCGCATGCTGCCACCGCTCGGCAACAATGCCATCGCCATCGTCAAGGATTCGTCCCTGGCCTCCGCGATTGGTCTGGCGGATCTGGCTTATGCTGCACGTACCGTTTCCGGCGCGTACGCCACCTACTGGGAACCCTACCTGGCCATTTCGCTGGTCTATTGGGTCATCACCTTCCTGCTCTCGCTGTTGGTGCAACACATGGAAAAAAGGTTCGGTAAAAGTGATTCGCGTACATAACCTGCAAAAACAATTTGGCGAAGCCCACGTGCTGCGCGGGATCTCCTGCCAGATCGCGCCGAAAGAAGTGGTATGCATTATCGGCCCCTCCGGCTCCGGTAAAAGTACCTTTCTGCGCTGTATCAACGCGCTGGAGACGCTCTCGGGCGGTGAGATCGACGTCAATGGTTTTGCCATTCACGACCAGAAGACCGATCTGAACAAAATGCGCGAAAGCGTGGGCATGGTATTCCAACGCTTTAACCTGTTCCCGCATATGACGGTGTTGGAAAACATCATCATGGCGCCGATGGGGGTGAAAAAACTGCCCCGCAGTGAGGCCATTGAGCGTGCCGAGGTGCTACTGAATAAAGTGGGCCTGCTGGACAAGATCGATGCCTATCCCAGTAGCCTGTCTGGCGGGCAGCAACAGCGTGTCGCCATCGCCCGCGCATTGGCGATGGAACCGCAAATCATGCTGTTTGATGAGCCTACCTCGGCGCTGGATCCGGAGTTGGTCGGTGAAGTGTTGGCGGTGATGAAGGCGCTGGCCCTTGAAGGTATGACGATGGTGGTGGTAACCCATGAAATGGGCTTCGCCCGCGAAGTGGCCGACCGGGTGCTGTTTATCGATCAGGGGATCATTCAGGAAGAGGGCACGCCGGAGCACATCTTCGGTAACCCGACCAATCCGCGCACCCAGGCATTTTTAAGCAAAGTTTTGTAACCTTCGGCACCGCTTTGACATCTCTTGGACGCATGTTCCCCTCACCCCAACCCTCTCCCACAGGGAGAGGGAGCTGGTAGCCCCTGCTCGTTTGGAGGTAAAGAGATAATCTCAGCAAACTCGATCACCTCCTCTCCAAGGCGAATCACAACAATTTAAAACACACTCGGTCCGTCCCCTCTCCAAGGCGAATCACAACAATTTAAAACACACTCGATCGGTCCCCTCTCCAAGGCGAATCACAACAATTTAAAACACACTCGATCGGTCCCCTCTCCTGGGGGAGAGGGCTAGGGTGAGGGCGTCCCTACCAACCGCTCAGAAAGCTGAATACCAACCAGAACAGGCAGATGACGGTGATACCGGTCAGCAGCAGCGTAAGGAACAAACGCCCACGCAGCACCACGCTGATGGCGATACCCAGCAGCACGGAGGCTGGCATCAAAGCCAGGAAGAACGGCCAGGTATAGAGAAGGAAAAACAAGGTGTTAGAGCCGTAAACCATAAAAGGCACGGTAAACGCCAACCAATAAAAGACAAAGCCGCTGGTGCCGCCCAAAAAGGAATATGAGGGTTCCTCTGGCTCGAGTTGGCTAACAATCACTAGTGGCGTGGCATTTTGCATAGCTTTCCCTGGTCTATTGGCTCACTCTGCGGCGGCTTGCTAGAGTAAAAAGCGCATGGCTGAACCACGCCACACGCCTTTTTCGAATTCAGGGTTTGATAATAGCCTTACCACGCAATACGTCTAACAATTGCGCGGTCAAATTTGTTACCAATTGTTCACCATTAAGCCGGATATCCGGCAGATCCGGCGCTTCATAAACCGAGTCGATACCGGTGAAATTACGCAGTTCGCCAGCGCGGGCCTTTTTGTACAATCCTTTCGGATCGCGAGCCTCGCAAATCGCCAGCGGAGTGTCGACAAACACTTCGATAAACTGCCCCTCGGCCAACATTTCCCGCACCATCTGCCGCTCGGCACGGTGCGGTGAGATGAACGCCGTCAACACTACCAACCCGGCATCCACCATCAGCTTGGCCACTTCGCCCACCCGGCGGATATTCTCGCGCCGATCGTCGTCAGAGAACCCCAGATCGCGGCACAGGCCATGGCGCACGTTGTCACCATCCAGCAGATAGGTGCTGACACCTAGCCGATGCAACGCCTGTTCCAATGCCCCGGCCACGGTCGATTTACCCGAACCAGACAGGCCGGTAAACCACAGCACTACGCCCTGATGGCCGTTCGCGGCTGCACGCTCCGCACGCGTTACCGCATGCGGGTGCCACACGACGTTTTCGTCCTTCGCTAACTCAACCTCGGCCACGTTAATTCCCCTTGAGCAAGTCACGCGCACCCCAGTGTGGGAAATGCTTGCGTACCAAGGCGTTCAGCTCCAGTTCAAAGGCGCTGAAATTCCCCGATGCTGCCGGATTATCCTGCTGCAAGGCTTCGCGGATCAACCCCGCGCCAACCGTGACGTTAGTCAAACGATCGATAAAGATCAGGCCGCCGGTATCATGATTCTGTTGATAGCTGTCCAGCACCAGCGGTTCGTCGAAGGTCAGTTCCACCAGCCCAATGCCGTTCAGGGGCAACACGTCGGCCTGATGCTGCGCCAGCGAGTTGATCTCCACCTGATGGCGAATGCTCTCAACGCGGGCGCGGGTTTTCTTACCGGCTACCTTGATGTCGTAGCTTTGGCCCGGCAACAGCGGTTGTTCTGCCATCCATACCACGTCTGCCAAGGCGCTTTGCGTGGCCTGTAGGGTTTCGCTGGCATCCACCAGCAGGTCGCCTCGGCTGATGTCGACTTCGTCTTTCAGCACCAGCGTGATCGCTTCACCCGGCCCCGCCTCCTGCAAGTCGCCATCAAAGGTCACGATACGCGCCACGGTAGATTCAACGCCAGACGGCAGCACTTTAATGCGCTGACCCACGCGAACCACACCGGCAGACAACGTACCAGCATAACCGCGGAAATCGAGATTCGGGCGGTTGACGTATTGTACCGGGAAGCGCAGCGGCTGATGTTCACGCTCGCTGATCACATCCACGCTTTCCAACACTTCCAGCAACGTCGGGCCGCTGTACCAAGGCATCTGTGTGCTCTGGGTAGCAACGTTGTCCCCGTCCAGTGCCGACAACGGCACAAACTTAATCTCCAGGTCGTTGGGCAACTGCTCGGCGAAGGTCAGATAGTCCTGTTTGAACTGTTCAAACACCGCCTGGCTGTAATCCACCAGATCCATTTTGTTCACCGCCACCACCAGATGGCGAATGCCGAGCAGCGTGGCGATAAAGCTGTGGCGGCGAGTCTGATCCAGCACGCCTTTGCGTGCGTCGATCAGCAGGATCGCCAAGTCACAGGTCGAGGCACCGGTGGCCATATTGCGGGTGTACTGCTCGTGCCCCGGCGTATCGGCGATGATAAATTTGCGTTTTTCGGTCGAGAAATAGCGGTAAGCCACGTCGATGGTAATGCCCTGCTCACGCTCTGCCTGCAGGCCATCCACCAGCAAGGCCAGATCGAGCTTCTCCCCTTGGGTACCGATGCGTTTGCTATCGGTGTGCAAGGTTGAGAGCTGATCTTCGTAGATCTGGCGGGTATCGTGCAGCAAGCGGCCAATCAGGGTGCTTTTGCCGTCGTCTACGCTGCCGCAGGTCAGGAAACGTAGCAGGCTCTTGTGCTGCTGCGCGTGCAGGTAGGCTTCTACCCCACCCTGTTCGGCGATTTGTTGTGCAATAACGTTGTTCATTCCGGCGGCTCCTTAGAAATACCCTTGGCGCTTTTTCAGCTCCATCGAACCGGACTGATCGCGGTCGATCATGCGGCCCTGACGTTCGCTGGTGGTGGAGACCAGCATTTCCTCGATGATCTCCGGCAGCGTCTGCGCAGAAGAATCCACCGCGCCGGTCAACGGCCAGCAGCCGAGGGTACGGAACCGCACCATACGCTGGCTGATCACTTCACCCGGTTGCAGATCGATACGATCGTCATCCACCATCATCAACATGCCGTCACGTTCCACCACCGGGCGTGGTTTGGCCAGGTAGAGCGGAACGATGTCGATCTTCTCCAGGAAGATATATTGCCAGATATCCAACTCGGTCCAGTTCGACAGCGGGAACACGCGGATGCTCTCGCCCTTGTTGATCTGGCCGTTATAGTTGTGCCACAGCTCCGGGCGCTGGTTTTTCGGATCCCAGCGATGGAAACGATCGCGGAAAGAGTAGATGCGCTCTTTGGCGCGGGATTTCTCTTCGTCACGGCGTGCACCACCGAAAGCAGCATCAAAGCCGTACTTGTTCAGCGCCTGCTTGAGGCCCTCGGTTTTCATGATATCGGTGTGCTTGGCGCTGCCGTGGACAAACGGGTTAATCCCCATCGCCACCCCTTCCGGGTTTTTGTGGATCAGCAGTTCGAAACCGTACTCTTTGGCGGTACGATCGCGAAATTGGTACATTTCGTTGAATTTCCAGCCGGTATCCACATGCAGCAATGGGAACGGCAACGTGCCTGGGTGGAACGCCTTGCGTGCCAGATGCAGCATCACCGAGGAGTCTTTACCGATGGAATAGAGCATCACCGGATTGCCGAATTCGGCGGCCACTTCACGGATAATATGGATGCTCTCCGCCTCCAATTGCCGCAAATGAGTGAGTCGTTTTTGGTCCATATCAGATCCTTTAAGCCAAATTCACAACGGCCGGGCGCGCTGCCACTGCCGTCTGCGATTGATGCCCAAACCAGGCGATTTGATGATGTAATTCCACCACTTCACCGATCACCAGCAGCGCCGGTAACGGGGCCTGCCGAGTCAATTGTTCCAACTGTTGCAAGGTGCCAGTCTGCACCTGTTGATCGGCCCGCGTACCCCGGCTGATCACGGCGACTGGCGTATCCGCATCACGGCCATGGGCGATCAGGTTGCGGCTGATATCCGCCGCCTTCATGGTGCCCATGTAGATCGCCAATGTCTGACGCGCCCGCGCCAATGCGGGCCAATCAAGGCCGTCTTCATCATCTCGACAATGGCCGGTAATAAAGGTCACGCTTTGGGCGTGATCGCGGTGCGTCAGCGGAATACCTGCGTAGGCCGTAGCCCCTGCGGCAGCGGTTACGCCCGGTACCACCTGAAAAGGGATCCCGGCAGCGGCGGCCACCTGTAACTCTTCGCCACCCCGGCCAAAGATAAAGGGATCGCCGCCTTTTAACCGCACTACCCGTTTCCCCTGCTGCGCCAGTTCCACCAGCAGCCGATTGGTCTCTTCCTGGATCACCGAATGCGCACCAGCGCGTTTGCCCACGCAGATACGTTCAGCGTCGCGACGCACCAAATCCAGCGTCTCTTCGCTCACCAGGTGATCATAAAGCACTACGTCGGCCTGCTGCATCACCTGCAGCCCGCGTAAGGTCAACAAGCCGACATCGCCCGGGCCTGCCCCGACCAGTGCGATCTCACCTTGTGCCCGCTCATCCCCCTGCGCAAAAGCCGTTAAATCCTGTTCCAACTGCTGCTGCGCCTGCTCCGCCTGGCCATTTGCCACCAAAGTCGCGAAAAGGCCGTTGAAAGCTTTCTCCCAGAAACGCCGTCTGGCCGCGATGGAAACCAGCCGTTGCTTCACTTTGCCACGCAACCCTCCGGCCAGTTCCGCCATCTGCCCCAGGCTGGCAGGCAGCAACGCCTCCAGCTTCTCACGTAACATCCGCGCCAATACCGGAGCCTGGCCACTGGAAGAAACGGCCACCACCAACGGTGAGCGATCGATAATCGACGGGAAGATAAAGGAGCAGCGCGGTTGGTCATCCACCACGTTGGCCAACACGCGGCGCTTGTCCGCTTCGGTATACACCTCGGCGTTCAGCGCACTATCGTCGGTAGCGGCAATCACCAGAAAGACATCGTCTAACTGCTGCGGCACAAAGTTCTGCCCCAGCCACTCAACGCGCCCTTGCTGATGTTGGTGCTCCAGCTCCGCTGAGAGCGTCTGCGCCACGATACGCACCTCAGCTCCCGCGCGTAGCAAGAGGTCGACTTTGCGTGCAGCCACTTCGCCGCCGCCAACCACCAGCACCGGGCGTTGTTTCAGGTCGGCAAATATTGGTAGATAGTCCACAACGGCCTTTTCATATAACAGATTGATAGGGTGACTATACGGCGTGCGATTTGCCCCCTGAAATGACGAAAAGGCATGAGATGTTCTTAAAAGGAATAAGGCCGTTGGCCTTGCGCCTAACTGGCTGTACGTAATGGGGTTACAGCTGTGGGTAAGCGGGATGCAGACTCACATTGTAGGGGCGCAGCCCTACGGTCGAACATGCGGTGCCCTAAACGTGGATAGCAGCGGTTTAACGGCGAGCATCTCAGACAAAAATAGGACGCGAAGAAATTGTCTTATCGGCGCTAGCGTCCCATACTAAACACCGCAAAAATAATCGGCATCACCGCTGTCAGAGAAGGATTTTTCGGTATGTTTTCCCGCTTGTGTCTGAGTGCAGGGCTGTTGTTAGTCGCTCTCGGCAGTGCTGTAAGCGTTTCGGCCGCTACCAAACCCGTAAAAGAAGCCCCGATGGGCCAGTTCGCTGCTAAACAGATCCGCCATATCGCTACCTACTTCCCCGGCCGCATGGCGGGCAGCCCGGCAGAATTACTGGCCGCAGACTACCTGAAACAGCAGTTTACCGAGATGGGCTACCCGGCTGACACCCGCACCTTTGACGCCCGTTATCTCTACACCAACAAAGACACCAGTGAAAACTGGCGCAAGATCAGCGTCACCTCGGTGATTGCGACCAAAAAGGGTGAACGGCCACAGCAAGTCATCATCATGGCGCACTTCGATACCTATACCCCGCTTAGCGACGATGAGGTGGACAATAACCTCGGTGGCCTGACGCTGCAGGGGGTCGATGACAATGCCTCCGGCGTGGGCGTGATGCTGGAGTTGGCCAACAGGCTGAAAAACATCCCCACCACCTATAGCCTACGCTTTGTGGCCACGAGCGGTGAAGAACTCAAGTCGATAGGGGCTAAGAACTACCTCGGTCGTATGACGCCGGAGGAGCGCAAAAACACGCTGCTGGTGATTAACCTCGATAGCCTGATCACCGGCGATCGCCTCTATTTCCATTCCGGGCGTAACACCGAGCCAGAAGTGGTGGTCAGATCCCGCGATCGGGCACTGAGCATTGCTCATCGTTATGGCATTGAAGCGGCAATCAACCCAGGCAGCAAAGGTTTTCCAACTGGCACCGGTTGCTGTTCCGATCAGATGGTCTTCGATAACGCCAAAATTCCGGTGATGGCAGTAGAAGCCACCAATTGGTCGCTAGGAGATCGAAACGGCTATCAGCAACGCGCCGTCAGCCCGAGCTTCCCACAGGGCATTACCTGGCATCGCCCGCAATACGACAATCTGCAATATCTGGAAACCCACCTGCCGGGGCGGATCGACAAGCGCAGCCGCGATAGCGTGCGGATCCTGCTACCTTTGGTAAAGGAATTGGTGCAGGCGCATCCCGCCCCAGAGCCGAAGAAGAAAAAGAAGAAGTAGCTTTGCCCCTCACCCTAACCCTCTCCCACAGGGAGAGGGAACCGATCGAGTGGGTTTGAAAATTCGGTAACGCACCTTGAGATTAGGGGGCGATCGAGTTTGCTGAGATGGACCTCCTTCTCCCAACAGAGCAAGGGCTATCAGCTCCCTCTCCCTGTGGAGAGGCTTGGGGACCGATCGAGTTTGCTGAGATGAACCTCCTTCTCCCAACAGAGCAGGGGCTATCAGC
>NZ_JBNDIN010000025.1:0-21133 GCF_050434425.1 Serratia sp. 2723 | reverse complement strand
GTGGTCCCACCTGACCCCATGCCGAACTCAGAAGTGAAACGCCGTAGCGCCGATGGTAGTGTGGGGTCTCCCCATGCGAGAGTAGGACACTGCCAAGCATCAATTAAGCCAAGAGGCCATCCGCAAGGATGGCCTTTTTGCTATGCATGGAACACCGAAAGTCGGACTCAAAACGTAGGGCGCTGCATGCTGCGCCCGTCTGGGTAATCAAGGGTGAGCCAGAGATCGCGGTTCCCCCTCACCCCCACCCTCTCCCAGGGTAGTGACCGGGGATATCATGAACACCTGAGTGGGGGAGAGGGAGCAGCCCGGCATCGTTGAGAAGTCTGTGCTGCTTCGGCAGGTGAGAAGTCACGGTGGAGTATGATGCAGAAAGATCAGCGGACTCGATCGGTTCCCTCTCCTGGGGGAGAGGGCTAGGGTGAGGGGACGACTGCCAACTAAACAGACAAAAGCCCCCTGCTTTACTATTTACGAACAGCCCTCCCTGCCTGACTATGAAACATTTTCACCTTCCCGCTGAATCCTCGACATGAGGCAAAAAAAGCGCTATCTTCGGGCATCTAGAAGTCTAAACGTATAAACGGATGTGTGAGGGGTAAGCAATGCCGATTCGTGTTCCTGATGAGTTACCTGCGGTCAATTTCTTGCGTAATGAGAACGTGTTTGTCATGACATCCTCACGCGCAAAAACACAGGAAATCAGGCCATTAAAGGTACTCATCCTCAATCTGATGCCGAAAAAGATCGAAACGGAAAACCAGTTTCTGCGTTTACTTTCCAACTCCCCATTGCAGATCGATATTCAGTTACTGCGCATCGATAGCCGTGAATCGAAGAACACGCCTACGGAGCATCTGAATAATTTCTACTGTAACTTTGAAGATATCCAGAATGAGAACTTTGACGGGCTGATCGTCACCGGCGCTCCGCTGGGCCTGGTGGACTTCTGTGATGTCGCCTATTGGCCGCAGATCGAGCGAGTGATTGAGTGGGCCAAGGATCATGTGACCTCAACCCTGTTTGTCTGTTGGGCAGTGCAGGCCGCGCTAAACATCCTGTACGGCATTCCAAAGAAGACGCGTGACGTAAAGCTCTCTGGGGTGTACCAGCATCGAACGCTGCACCAGCATGCCTTGCTGACGCGGGGTTTTGATGAAACCTTCCTGGCTCCTCACTCCCGTTATGCCGATTTCCCAACCGAGATCCTGCGGCAGTACACCGATCTGGATATCCTGGCTGAATCAGAGCTGGCCGGTGCCTATCTGTTTGCTACCAAAGACAAACGCATGGCCTTTGTCACCGGGCATCCGGAATATGACACCCTGACGTTAGCGGGTGAGTATTGTCGCGATAACGATGCAGGCCTCAACCCGAGCGTACCGTTAAATTATTTCCCCGATGATAACCCCGAATTGCCCCCCGCAGCGTCATGGCGAAGCCATGGTCACCTGCTGTTTTCCAACTGGTTGAACTACTACGTTTACCAGATCACGCCGTTCGATCTGCGTCATATGAATCCTACCCTCGAATAACATTTTTCTCTGCACCGGGTGGCTGAATCGAGGCCACCCTGGTTTACCCCGCCGTTTTTCCTGCCAAGTCTGCAACGTTTCAGTACCTATAACTCATTTAAAAACAACGTATTACCGATATTCCTTTGTCGTAATGGAACCGGTTTCCTAGTTTGTTATTAATGATAAATAATCTAATTAATTGATAATAAAAGGTTAATAAAATATTTATTAAAAAAATGGAAATCGTTTTTGATTTTTAATTTTTGTTGGTTATTCTAGGATCCTGCGGGGTGACATCTGACCAGTTGGCGGTCTTTTTTTCACCCGATTTCCGACAACAATGCTTCGCCTGGCCTGCAATGGCGGCGTGGAATGATGGAAAGGATCAAGACAATGACGCAACAGATGGTAGGCACAGAATTAGCGTTTACACAGACTTTCGGCTCTGCAGAGCGGCAGGTTCTGACGGATAACGCGGTCGAGTTCCTGGCTGAACTGGTGGGGAAATTTACGCCACAACGCAATAAGCTGTTGGCGGCACGTGCCAACTGGCAAGAGAAAATCGATCGCGGTGAGTTGCCTGGATTTATTTCGGAAACGGATTCCATTCGGCAGGGTGACTGGCAGATCCGCGGCGTTCCCGCTGACTTGCGCGATCGCCGGGTTGAGATTACCGGTCCGGTTGAACGTAAAATGGTGATCAACGCCCTCAATGCCAACGTCAAAGTGTTTATGGCCGACTTTGAAGACTCACTGGCACCCAGCTGGGACAAGGTTATCGACGGGCAGATCAATCTGCATGATGCGGTCAACGGCACCATCTCTTACACCAATGAAGCCGGCAAGATTTACCAGCTCAAACCCAACCCGGCGGTGTTGATTGCCCGCGTGCGCGGCCTGCATTTGCCGGAAAAACACGTACAGTGGCAGGGGGAAGCGATTCCTGGCGGGTTGTTCGATTTTGCCCTCTATTTCTTCCATAACTATCGCCAACTGCTGGCAAAAGGCAGTGGTCCGTATTTCTACCTGCCGAAAACCCAGTCCTGGCAGGAGGCTGCCTGGTGGAGCGAAGTCTTTAGTTTTACCGAGGATCGCTTCGAGTTACCGCGCGGCACCATCAAGGCCACGGTGTTGATTGAAACCCTGCCCGCGGTATTCCAGATGGACGAGATCCTGTATCACCTGCGCGATCATATCGTCGGGCTGAACTGTGGCCGTTGGGACTACATCTTCAGCTACATCAAAACGCTGAAGAACCATGGCGATCGAGTCTTGCCGGATCGTCAGTCCGTCACCATGACCCAGCCTTTCCTCAGTGCCTATTCACGCTTGCTGATCAAGACCTGCCACCGCCGTGGAGCTTTTGCGATGGGCGGAATGGCGGCGTTTATCCCCAGCAAAGACGCCGAGCAGAACGCGGTGGTATTGGGCAAGGTGCGTGCGGATAAAGAACTGGAAGCGACCAATGGCCATGACGGGACTTGGGTGGCACATCCAGGTCTGGCCGATACGGTGATGGAAGTGTTTAACCGCATCCTGGGTGAGCGACAGAACCAACTAGACGTGTCGCGTGAGAATGATGCTCCTATCACGGCGGCGCAACTGCTGGAGCCGTGTGACGGTGAGCGTACCGAAACCGGTATGCGTGCCAATATCCGCGTGGCGGTGCAATACATTGAAGCCTGGATCTCCGGCAATGGCTGCGTACCGATTTATGGCCTGATGGAAGATGCCGCTACCGCCGAGATTTCACGTACCTCTATCTGGCAGTGGATCCATCATGAGAAAAGCCTCAGCAATGGCCAACAGGTAACCAAAGCCCTGTTCCGCCAGATGCTGCAGGAAGAGATGCAGGTCGTTCGTAAAGAACTGGGTGATGCGCGTTATCACGCAGGCCGTTTCGAAGAGGCGGCGCAACTGATGGAGCGTATTACCACCCAAGACGAATTAATCGATTTCCTGACCTTACCCGGCTACGAATTACTGGCCTGAAACCGTTCCTGACCTTTAACCCTACAGTATTGAAAAGGATAAAAATATGACGACCTCTCGTACCCAACAGATCCAACAGCTGGAGCAGGAATGGAAATCAGCACGCTGGGAGGGCATCACCCGTCCTTACAGCGCCGAAGACGTGATCAACCTGCGCGGCTCGGTTAATCCGGTTTGCACCTTGGCGCAAAACGGTGCAGCGAAACTCTGGGAACTGCTGCACGGTAAATCCCGCAAAGGGTACGTGAACAGCCTTGGGGCATTGACCGGTGGCCAGGCGCTACAACAGGCGAAAGCGGGCGTAGAAGCGATCTACCTTTCAGGTTGGCAGGTCGCGGCCGATGCTAACACCGCTGCCGCTATGTATCCCGATCAATCACTGTACCCGGTAGACTCCGTCCCAACGGTGGTTGAGCGTATCAATAATACCTTCCGTCGGGCGGATCAGATCCAGTGGGCAAACCAGATTGAACCTGGCAGCAAAGGCTATACCGATTACTTCCTGCCGATCGTGGCGGATGCCGAAGCCGGGTTTGGCGGCGTGCTGAACGCCTTCGAACTGATGAAGGCGATGATCGAAGCCGGTGCCGCCGGGGTGCATTTCGAAGATCAACTGGCGGCGGTGAAAAAGTGTGGCCATATGGGCGGCAAGGTCTTGGTACCGACCCAGGAAGCTATCCAGAAGCTGGTTGCGGCGCGCTTGGCCGCTGACGTTCTCGGTGTCCCAACCCTGTTGATTGCTCGTACTGATGCCGATGCGGCAGACCTGCTGACCTCCGATTGCGATCCGTATGATAGCGCCTTCGTGTCTGGTGAACGCACCGCCGAAGGTTTCTACCGTACCCATGCCGGTATTGAGCAGGCGATCAGCCGTGGGCTGGCCTATGCGCCTTATGCCGATCTGGTGTGGTGCGAAACCTCTACGCCGGACTTGGAAGCTGCGCAACGCTTTGCCGATGCGATCCATGCCAAGTTCCCGGGCAAGCTGCTGGCCTATAACTGCTCACCGTCGTTCAACTGGAAAAAGAACCTGGACGATCAGACTATCGCCCGCTTCCAGGACGCGCTGTCCGCCATGGGCTACAAATACCAGTTCATCACGCTGGCCGGTATCCATAGCATGTGGTTCAACATGTTCGATCTGGCACATGCTTATGCGCGTGGCGAAGGCATGAAGCACTATGTTGAAAAAGTACAGCAGCCGGAATTTGCCGCCGTCGAACGCGGTTACACCTTTGCTTCGCATCAGCAGGAAGTGGGGACCGGCTACTTCGATAAGGTGACCACCATTATTCAGGGGGGCGCTTCCTCAGTAACGGCACTGACCGGCTCTACCGAAGAACAGCAGTTCTGATCCCCCAAGGGGCCTGGCACGGTGTCAGGCTCTTGTTTCATTCCTGAATGGCAGAGGCAAAGATGGCGGAAAAACTGGAGCTGTTGATTGCACAGACGATCCTGCAGGGCTTTGATGCGCAATATGGCCGCTTTCTGGAAGTCACGGCCGGAGCGCAGCAGCGTTTTGAGCAGGCAGACTGGCCCGCCGTACAGCAGGCGATGAAACGACGTATCCATCTTTACGACCACCACGTCGGCCTGGTGGTCGAGCAACTGAAATGCATCACCGGGCAGAAATATTACGATGCGGATTTCCCCAACCGGGTGAAGGCGGTTTATACCGAACTGTTGCCCGACTATCCGCGTTTTGAGATTGCCGAAAGTTTCTTTAATTCGGTTTACTGCCGGCTGTTCAAACATCGGGATTTAACCCCGGACAAGCTGTTCGTTTTCAGTTCGCAGCCTGAACGGCGCTTTCGCGATATCCCCAGGCCATTAGCCCGTGATTTTACCCCCAACGGTGATTTGGCAGCCATGCTGCACAGCCTGTTGACCGACTTGCCACTGCGCCTGCCGTGGGAAGATCTGCCACGCGATATTCGTTATATCACCCAAGCCTTACTGCAAACCTTCAGCTCCCAACAGCTAGCCGGAGCGACGTTTCAAATCGGCAATGAGCTGTTTTACCGTAACAAGGCGGCCTGGTTGGTCGGTAAGCTGCGGTTGGCCGATGGGGTTTACCCGTTCCTGTTGCCGATCCACCATAGCGAGTCAGGCGCGTTGTTCATTGATACCTGCCTGACCAGCAAGGCAGAAGCCAGCATCGTGTTTGGCTTCGCCCGTTCCTACTTTATGGTCTATGCCCCGTTGCCAGCGGCGATGGTCGAATGGTTGCGGGAGATCCTGCCGGGTAAAACCACCGCCGAACTGTATATGGCGATCGGCTGCCAGAAGCATGGCAAAACCGAATGCTACCGCGAATACCTGAATTTTATGGCGCAGTCGCAGGAGCAATTCATTATTGCGCCGGGCGTGAAAGGCATGGTGATGCTGGTGTTTACGCTGCCGTCCTTTGATCGGGTATTCAAAGTGATCAAAGACGAATTCGCGCCGCAGAAAGAGGTTACGCAGGCGCAGGTGATGGCCTGCTACCAACTGGTAAAAGAACACGATCGCGTCGGGCGGATGGCCGATACCCAGGAATATGAGAATTTTGTGGTGGATAAAGCGCGCATCAGCCCCCAACTGCTGGCGGAGTTACAGCGTGAAGTGCCTGAAAAGCTGGAAGATCTCGGCGATCGTGTGGTCATCAAACATTTGTATATGGAACGGCGGATGACGCCGCTGAACCTGTATCTCGAGCAGGCTGACGAACGGCAAATGCATGACGCCATCGAAGAATATGGTAATGCGATCAAACAGCTGGCTGCGGCCAATATCTTCCCCGGCGATATGTTGTTCAAAAACTTCGGCGTGACGCGTCATGGCCGCGTGGTGTTTTACGACTACGACGAGATTTGCTACATGACCGAGGTGAATTTCCGTAATATCCCGCCGCCACGCTATCCGGAAGATGAATTGGCCAGCGAACCCTGGTACAGCATTTCACCCAACGACGTCTTCCCCGAAGAGTTTCGCCATTTCCTGTGCGGCGACCGGCGTATCCGCAAGGTCTTTGAGGAGATGCACAGCGATTTGTTCGAAGCGGATTACTGGCGAGGGTTGCAGCAACGCATCAAAGAGGGGTACGTCGAAGATGTGTTTGCCTACCGTAAAAAGCGGCGTTTCAGCCAGCGGTTACCTTCGGGATACGCGCAGGCTGGCTGATAGCAGGCCCAGCAGGCTGGGCCAGGGTCAGGATTAAAACGTGATGCAGCAGGCGCCCTGTTCGGCCCCGGAAAGCTGGCTGCGTAGCGCACCGAACAGTTCACGGCCACAGCCGTTCCTTTCACCGCTCAGATCGGGCTGATAGGCTGTGCGCAGGGCCAATTCGGCTTCAGCGACTAGCAGTTGCAGCTCGCCGGTGCGGCCATTCACCCGGATAATATCGCCGCTTTGTACTTTGGCCAGCATACCGCCAGTGTACGCCTCCGGGGTGACATGGATCGCGGAAGGAACCTTGCCGGAAGCGCCGGACAGGCGGCCATCAGTCACCAACGCCACCTTGAAGCCGCGATCCATCAATACCCCAAGCGGTGGCATCAGCTTATGCAGTTCAGGCATGCCATTGGCCTGTGGCCCCTGGAAACGTACAACCACCACGCAGTCCCGATCCAACTTGCCCGCTTCGAAGGCGGGGACGATATCGTGCTGGCTTTCGAAGACTATCGCCGGGGCTTCGATAATCTGATTATCGGCAGGCACCGCCGACGTCTTCATCACCGCACGGCCCAGATTACCGGCCAGCACCTTGGTGCCTCCATGGTGCTCGAACGGTTTGGCTATGCTGGCAATCACGTTAGCGTCCAGCGAACTTGCTGCCCCGTCACGCCAGGTCAACCGGCCATTATCCAGCCAAGGTTCCTGGGTGTAGCGCTCCAGGCCGAAACCGGCGACGGTATGCACATCCTGATGCAGCAGGCCGCTGTTCAGCAACTCACGTACTACTAACTGCACGCCACCTGCGGCCTGGAACTGGTTGATATCCGCCGGGCCGTTGGGGTAGATGCGGCACAACAGTGGCACCGAGTCGGAAAGCTCAGAGAAGTCATCCCAGTTGATGATGATGCCCGCTGCGCGAGCCATGGCCACCATATGCATCGTCAGGTTGGTTGATCCCCCGGTGGCTAGTAGCGATACGATACCGTTGACCACTACTTTTTCATCTACCAACTGGCCTATCGGCAGGTAATTACCAGCGGTTTCTGTCAGGCGGGTGATTTGGCGAGCGGCGGCATCATTGAGCGCATCGCGCAGCGGTGTGTCTGGATGAACGAAAGAGGCGCCGGGCAGATGCAGGCCCATCACTTCCATCACCATCTGGTTGGTGTTGGCGGTGCCGTAGAAGGTACAGGTGCCAACGCCGTGGTAAGAGGCGGCCTCGGCTTCCAGCAGCGCGTGGCGATCGGCTTTGCCCTCCGCATACAGCTGGCGCACACGCACTTTCTCTTTATTCGGCAGGCCGCTGCTCATCGGCCCGGCAGGCACAAACACCGCAGGCAAATGGCCGAAGGACAGGGCGGACATCACCAACCCTGGCACAATCTTGTCGCAGATACCCAGAAACAGCGCGCCATCAAACATGTTATGGGAGAGACCGATGGCTGCGGACATGGCAATTACATCACGGCTCATTAACGACAGCTCCATGCCGTCCTGCCCCTGCGTCACGCCATCGCACATTGCTGGTACGCCCCCTGCGACCTGGCCAACGGCGCCAACGCTGTGCAGTGCCTGCTTTAGCCGCTGTGGGTAGTTTTCATAAGGCTGGTGGGCGGAGAGCATATCGTTGTAGGCGGTAATGATGGCGATATCGCTGCGCACCATGTTTTTCAGGGCGGCCTTATCATCGGGCTGGCAGGCGGCAAAGCCATGGGCCAGGTTGCCACAGGCTAGCTGCGAGCGGTGTACCGTCTGCGCACGGGCTTTATTAATACGTGCCAGATAGGCTGTTCGGCTTGCTTTTGAACGTTCAATGATGCGTTGTGTAACCTGGGCCAGTGTGTTGTTAATCATACTGTCCTCACTGTGCAGCTCTGGATATGCCGTACGGTGTCGGCAATCACCGCATCCAATGGCTGATCGATATCGATGGTCTGGACGTCGTTTTCATCCTGGCCCGGCTGCTCCAGCGTGGCGAACTGGGTGACCAGCATTTGGGGTTTGAAGAAATGCCCCTTGCGGGCAGCCAGCCGAGCCTCGATCACCGAGAAATCACCGTGCAGATAGATAAACGACAGGTTGTCGTTACCGGCACGCAGCCGATCGCGATAATGTTTTTTCAGCGCAGAGCAGACGATGATGGAGACTGAATTGGTACGCTGCATGGCGAAAGCCGCGTCGTTCAGGGCGGCCAACCACGGTGCACGATCGTTGTCATTGAGCGGTTCGCCTGAGGCCATTTTCTGGATATTGCAGCGCGGATGGAGAAAGTCACCGTCCAGGAAGTTGGCGGATAGCCGTTGGGCAACGGCATTGGCGACGGCAGACTTGCCGCTGCCGGAAACGCCCATAATGACGTAAACACGATTCTGATTATTGATCATGGTTTGGTTCTCCCCACCTGCGAGTCATAGTCTGCTGCGGCAATATTTGGTTATCGGCTTTCTGTTACCGGTAACATGTTATCGGTAACATTGTCGAGGGAAGTACCAAAGGTTGCAATCGGCTTTCGGCGGCAAGTTCACTAATTGTGATCGAATTCATACTTTTCGCCGAATGCGAAACAAAGTCTCTATAGCGCGATACAGAAAAATAACAGGGGGGATTTGCTGGTCATCACGATGTTGGGGCGCTGCATGTTGTGCCCGTCTAGCCGTATGCAGCGCCCGTCTAATCACCGTACGCCGCCGTACTCCAGGCTGATCTCTTTTGCGGCGTGGATCACCAGTGCACCCAACTCCGTCACGCGATCGTCGGTAATACGCGATACCGGACCGGAGATGGAGATGGCGGCAAAGGCTTCGCGGTGTTCGTCAAAGATGCAGGCGGCCAGACAGCGTAGGCCAAGGGCATGTTCTTCATCGTCAAGCGAGAATCCCTGCTTGCGGATCACCGCCAACCCTTCTTTCAGGTTATGTGGCGTTAGCGTATGCGGGGTATAGGTGTGCATGCCTTTTTTATGCAGCAGCCGGGTTACCTCATCGTCCTGCATGCTGGCCAGAAAGGCTTTGCCAGCACCGGAAGCATGCATCGGCAGCTTGCCGCCAATCGGGGCCGACATGCGCATCAACGCGGTGCATTGCACCTGATCGATAATCACCGCCTGATCTTCGGCTTTGTCCATCACCGCCAGGTTGACCGTTTCACCGGACTCTTCCATCAGGCGGCGCAGCGTTGGGTGCACCATGGCCAGCAGGTTACGGCTTTGCAGGAAGCTGCTGCCTACCACAAACGCATGCGCCCCCATGGTCCACAGGCCAAGATCGCCCACCTGACGGACAAAACCCTGCTGCTGCATGGTCGTCAGCAGGCGATGAGTGGTGGAGTTGGGCAACCCGGCCTGCTGGGCCAGATCGGTCAGTGCCACGTTGCCTTGCGCTTCGGCAATATATTCCAATAGCTTCAGGCCACGGGTCAGTGACTGGACCTGGCCGGTCGCCGTGCTGGCGGTGGGCGCGGCGGCACGAGGTTTTTTACCGCGCTTGGCGGGAACGGGAGTGGCCATGATTCACCTTATGCTTTCCGTATGATGGAATTCATTTTCGTTTTTTGAGTATGAATTGCAAGTTGCTTCTCCGCTCATCGGATCTGTTGCTTGGCGAACCTGAAAAACTCTCAATACCCGCTCGCAACTTTGCCGCGATAACCTGTGCTAGGATGTCAGACCCTCCATCTTTCAAGTTGCAGGATGCATGACGGGCGCAGCGTGCCGCGCCGCTACAACATTGGGATGTGGGGTATAAGTCGTCGGGTGGATAATCGGGTGTGAAGGGGATACAGTGATAAATCGAGTGGAACAACTGCGTCAGCAGCTATCGCAGCGTATTTTAGTGTTGGACGGCGGTATGGGCACCATGATCCAGAGCTATCGGCTGGAGGAGGCAGACTACCGCGGTGAGCGTTTTGCCGATTGGCAAAGCGATCTGAAAGGCAATAACGACCTGCTGGTGTTAAGCAAGCCGGAGGTGATCACCGCGATCCACAACGGTTACCTGGAGGCGGGGGCCGACATCCTCGAAACCAACACCTTCAACTCGACCACTATCGCGATGGCCGACTACCATATGGAGTCGCTGTCCGCCGAAATTAACTACCAGGCCGCTGTGCTGGCTCGCGCCTGTGCTGATGAATGGACGGCGCGCACCCCGGAAAGACCGCGCTACGTCGCTGGCGTGCTTGGCCCAACCAACCGTACCGCTTCTATCTCCCCTGACGTTAACGATCCGGCCTTCCGTAATGTCTCTTTTGATCAGTTGGTAGAGGCTTACCGCGAATCAACCCGCGCGCTGGTGGCAGGGGGCGTCGATCTGATCATGATCGAAACCATCTTCGATACCCTGAATGCCAAAGCGGCGGCCTTTGCGGTCGAAACCGAGTTTGAAGCGCTGGGGGTGACCTTACCGATCATGATTTCCGGCACCATCACCGACGCCTCTGGCCGCACCCTTTCCGGCCAGACCACCGAAGCGTTCTACAACTCGTTGCGTCACGTCAAACCGCTGACCTTTGGCCTGAACTGTGCGCTTGGCCCGGATGAGTTACGCCAATACGTGGCGGAGTTGTCGCGCATCTCTGAAAGCTATGTCACTGCCCACCCGAACGCCGGTTTGCCCAATGCCTTTGGTGAATACGATCTCGATGCTGAAGAGATGGCTAAACAGGTGGGCGAATGGGCGCACGCTGGTTTCCTCAATATCATCGGTGGCTGCTGTGGCACCACGCCGGCGCATATTGCCGCGATGGCTAAAGCGGTCGAGGGCGTACCGCCACGGCAACTGCCAGAGCTACCGGTGGCTTGCCGCCTGTCCGGCCTGGAACCACTGAATATTGATGCCAAATCGCTGTTCGTCAACGTAGGCGAGCGTACCAACGTTACCGGCTCGGCCCGATTCAAGCGGTTGATTAAAGAAGAAAAGTATAACGAGGCGTTGGCCGTGGCCCGCCAGCAGGTGGAGAGCGGTGCCCAGATCATCGACATCAACATGGATGAAGGGATGCTCGACGCCGAAGCGGCGATGGTGCGTTTCCTCAGCCTGATCGCCGGTGAGCCGGATATTGCCCGTGTACCGATCATGATCGACTCCTCCAAATGGAGTGTGATCGAAAAGGGCCTGAAATGCATTCAGGGCAAAGGCATCGTCAACTCGATCTCGATGAAAGAGGGAGAAGAAGCCTTTATCCACCATGCCAAACTGGTACGCCGCTACGGTGCCGCCGTGGTGGTGATGGCCTTCGACGAGGTTGGTCAGGCGGATACCCGCCAACGCAAATTTGAGATTTGCCGCCGTGCTTACCAGATCCTGACGGAACGCGTGGGTTTCCCGCCGGAAGACATCATCTTTGACCCGAACATTTTTGCCGTCGCGACCGGTATCGAAGAGCATAACAACTATGCCGTCGACTTTATCGAAGCCTGCGCCGACATCAAAACCCACCTGCCGCACGCGATGATCTCCGGCGGCGTGTCCAACGTCTCCTTCTCGTTCCGTGGTAACGATCCGGTGCGTGAAGCGATCCACGCGGTATTTCTGTATCACGCCATACGCAACGGCATGGATATGGGGATCGTTAACGCCGGGCAGTTGGCGATCTATGACGATCTCAGTACCGAACTGCGTGAAGCCGTTGAGGACGTGGTGCTCAACCGCCGTCAGGACGGCACCGAGCGCCTGCTGGAGCTGGCGGAGAAATACCGGGGCAGCAAAGACAATGAAGTGGCGGTGCAGCAGGCCGAATGGCGCGGTTGGCCGGTAGTGAAGCGCCTGGAATATTCGCTGGTCAAAGGTATTACCGAATTTATTGAGTTAGATACCGAAGAAGCGCGCCAGCAGGCGGATCGCCCGATCGAAGTGATCGAAGGGCCGCTGATGGCCGGCATGAACGTGGTGGGCGATCTGTTTGGCGAGGGCAAAATGTTCCTGCCGCAGGTGGTGAAATCGGCCCGTGTGATGAAGCAGGCGGTGGCCTACCTTGAACCTTACATTGAGGCCAGCAAACAGAAGGGCACTACCGCCGGGAAAATTCTGCTGGCGACGGTGAAGGGCGACGTGCACGACATCGGCAAAAACATTGTCGGTGTGGTGCTGCAATGTAACAACTACGAAATTATCGATCTGGGCGTGATGGTGCCGACGGACAAGATCCTGAAAACCGCCCGTGAGGAGAAAGTGGACATTATCGGCCTGTCTGGCCTGATCACCCCGTCGTTGGACGAAATGGTGAACGTAGCAAAAGAGATGGAGCGTCAAGGCTTTACTCTGCCGCTGCTGATCGGCGGGGCGACTACCTCCAAGGCTCATACTGCGGTGAAGATTGAGCAGAACTACAGCGGCCCGACTACCTATGTGCAGAACGCCTCGCGTACCGTTGGCGTGGTTGCGGCGCTGCTGTCAGACACCCAGCGGGACGAGTTTGTCGCCCGTACCCGCAAAGAGTATGAAACCGTGCGTATCCAGCATGGGCGTAAAAAACCGCGTACGTCGCCGGTCAGCCTGCAACAGGCACGGGATAACGCCATGGTGCTGGATTGGGAAAACTACCAACCGCCAGTGCCGAACAAACTTGGGGTGTTCCCGGTGGAGGCCAGCATTAACACGCTGCGCCATTATATCGACTGGACGCCGTTCTTTATGACCTGGTCGCTGGCGGGCAAGTATCCACGCATTCTGGAAGATGAAGTGGTAGGGGAAGAGGCCAAGCGCCTGTTCCAGGATGCCAACGAAATGCTGGATATGCTGGCCGCTAACGGTAGCCTTAACCCGCGTGGCGTCTACGGCCTGTTCCCGGCCAACCGCGTAGGGGATGATGTGGAAGTCTACCGGGATGAAAGTCGCACCGAAGTGCTGGTAGTCAGCCGTCATCTGCGTCAGCAAACGGAAAAAACCGATTTCCCGAACTACTGTCTGGCCGACTTTGTCGCCCCGAAAAGCAGCGGCAAAGCCGACTATTTTGGCGCATTCGCGGTAACCGGTGGGCTGGAAGAAGATGCATTGGCAGCGGCTTATGATGCCAGACATGACGACTACAACAAGATCATGGTCAAGGCGCTATCCGATCGTCTGGCGGAGGCCTTCGCCGAATATCTCCACGAGCAGGTGCGCAAGCTGCACTGGGGCTTTGCCGCCGATGAAAATCTGAGTAACGAAGAGCTGATCCGTGAGAATTATCAAGGCATTCGTCCGGCCCCCGGCTATCCTGCTTGCCCGGAACATACCGAAAAAGCGGAGATCTGGCAGTTGCTGGACGTTAACCGCCATACCGGTATGGAACTGACCGAATCCTTCGCCATGTGGCCTGGGGCGGCGGTATCAGGCTGGTATTTCAGCCATCCGCAGAGCAAGTACTTTGCTGTGGCACAGATCCAGCGCGATCAGGTCGAAGACTACGCGCAGCGTAAAGGGATGAAGATCGGCGACGTAGAGCGCTGGCTGGCCCCGAACTTAGGATACGATGCGGATTAATTGCCATACCCGTCGTCTTTCAAGCTGCAGCGTTGTTATCCGCACATGAGTTACTCGGCCCATCTGTGAGTCGCGTCCTTTCGGGGGCGTGGAGTACCGAGTTCAAATTGCTGTACAAGGATGTACAAATGCCGCGAGCGCAGGTATGCGCTAGAGCGGCCAACTTGCAATCTATAGGATATAAAAGAGAAGTAAGCGATTTGCCGCTGTCCTGCTTAACTGGCGTCTGGCAGGCGGGATAGCCTGTGGTGCCTGCCGGGCGTCAATGGAGTGAGCCTTCCGTGTTGACCCTTCTTAATCTGCTTTCCGCCATTGCCATGCTGGTGTGGGGAACCCATATCGTCCGGACCGGCATCATGCGGGTCTATGGTGCCAATCTGCGCCAGATTCTGAGCAACAGCATAGAGAAAAAGCCGTTGGCCTTTGTGGCTGGCATCGGTGTAACTGCGTTAGTGCAAAGCAGCAATGCGACGGCGTTGCTGGTTTCTTCTTTTGTGGCGCAAGGGCTGGTAGGGCTTGGGCCTGCGCTGGTGATTATGCTGGGGGCCGATGTTGGTACGGCGATCATGGCGCGGGTGCTGACGTTCAATCTCTCCTGGCTTTCACCGCTGCTGATTTTTGTCGGCGTGATTTTATTCCTTAGCCGTAAGCAAACCCGTGTCGGCCAGATGGGGCGCGTTGCCATTGGTCTCGGCCTGATTGTGTTGGCGCTGGAATTGATTGTGGCTGCCGCTACGCCGATCACTCAGGGCTATGGCGTCAAGGTGATCTTCTCGTCGCTGACCGGCGATGTGATGCTTGATGCGCTGATCGGTGCCCTGTTTGCCATTATCAGTTATTCCAGCCTGGCGGCGGTGTTGTTGACCGCGACATTGACCGCCTCGGGAGTGATTTCTCTACAGGTGGCGCTGTGCCTGGTGATCGGGGCCAACTTGGGCAGCGGCCTGCTAGTGATGCTTAACACCAGCGGCCAGAATGCCGCAGGCCGCCGCGTAGCGTTGGGGAGCCTGTTGTTCAAGTTGCTGGGATGTGCGCTGGTGCTGCCGTTTGTTTCCGTGATTGCGCATGGCATGGAGCGGCTGCCGGGTAATGCCGAAGAGCTGGTGATCTACTTCCACATGTTCTACAACCTGGTGCGCTGCCTGTTACAGGTGCCGCTGTCCGGAGCGATGGCACGCCTGTGCGAAACGCTGATCGTCGATGTTCCCGCAGATGATCCCCGCTTACGTCCACGTCACCTTGACGTCAGCGCCCTGGATACGCCAAGCCTGGCCTTGGCCAATGCGGCGCGGGAAACCCTGCGGATGGGGGACGTGATAGAACATATGATGATCCTGCACCATGAGGTGCTGCACGGTAAACGTGGCCAGGACAAAGAGGTGCGCCGTCTGGATGATGACGTTCACGTGCTGTACACCGCCATCAAACTTTACCTGGCACAGATCCAGAGGGAAGATCTGGGAGAGGCGGATTCGCGCCGTTGGGCGGAGATTATCGAAATGGCCCTCAACCTGGAGCAGGCTGGCGATATCATCGAACGTATGGCTAGTGATGTGGCGGATCAATCACATGGTGCGCGCAGTTCGTTCTCCGCCGAAGGTCTGGCGGAACTGGACCAGTTGCATGAAAAGTTGACCGACAATCTGCGCCTTAGCCTGTCGGTGTTTCTCTCCGGTGATATCACCAGCGCCAAGCGGTTACGCCGTTCCAAGCACCGTTTCCGCATTCTGGATCGTCGCTATGCTCATGCGCACGTCGATCGCCTGCATCAGCAAAATGTGCAAAGTATCGAAACCAGCTCGCTGCATCTGGCGCTGTTGGGGGATATGAAGCGGCTTAACTCGTTGTTCTGCGCGGTGGCTTATAATGCACTGGATCAGGATGAGAAGGACGATGACCGTGACTGGGAAGAAAGTCCTAGAACGCCATAGTGAATGAAGGGCCGTTGATGGCCCTCAGATTGATGACAAAGTGGCAATGTTGGTGAATGGGTAGGGGCGCCGCATGCAGCGCCCCTTGTGTGCCTGTTTGCCATTAATCCACTTTCTTGATCGGGCGGCCAGACCAGTAACCCGCCAGCAGTGACCCGGACAGGTTGTGCCATACCGAGAACAGCGCACCCGGCAGCGCGGCCAGCGGTGAGAAGTAGATCTTGCCCAGCGTTGCCGCCAGCCCGGAGTTTTGCATCCCGACTTCAATAGCCAGCGTACGGCAGGTCGATTCGTCGAACCCGAGCATTTTTCCTCCCCAGTAGCCCCCGAGCAGCCCGATGCCGTTATGCAGGATCACCGCAATAATCACCACAAAGCCTACCGAAGCAATATGGCTCTGGCTGCCAGCCACCACTGCACTGATGATCGCCACAATGCAGACCATTGACAGAGCTGGCAGATAGGGCTCAACCCGCTTGACGGTTTTGGTGAAGCTGTGGTGGACGATCAGGCCCAGCCCAATCGGGATCACCACGATCTGCAGAATGCTGAATAACATCCCCATGATATCCACACTGATCTCGGCATCGACATACAGGCGTGTCAGCAGCGGGGTGGCAAAGACACCAACCAGCGTAGAGACGGCCGAAATGGTCACTGACAGGGCGACATCGCCTTTAGCCAGATAGATCATCACGTTGGAGGCTGTGCCGCTGGCTACGCTGCCTACCAGTACCATACCGGCTGAGAGATCTGGCGGCATACGGAACAGCATCGCCAGCAGCCAGGCGGCCAGCGGCATAATCAGGTAATGCAGGAAAATCCCCGCCGCTACCGGGCCGGGGCGCGACAGAACACGCTTGAAGTCTTCCAGGCGCAGGGTGACGCCCATGGCAAACATGATCAGCATCAGCAGCATACTGACGTAAGGGCTGATACCGGTAAAGGTCGACGGGGTGTAATAGGCCGCAATGGAGAGCAGCACGGCCCATAATGGGAATAAGCGGGTGATTTTTGCCAGCATGAGAGAGGTTATCCTTTGCCAATATTGAACGTGAAGGTAGTGGTGTGTGTTGTTGTGGGCCCAGTGCGCTGAGCCTCTGTAGATTCAGTTAAGGCCAATCAATCTCCCCTCACCCCGGCCCTATCCCGATATAGCGTCCAGGGATACCTGTTGTACTGTGGTGGGGAGAGGGGGCGAGTTCGGCGCTACAGGTAGGTGCAGATATTAACCTGTGGCACGTTAAGTCCCCTCTCCCTGTGGGAGAGGGGTAGGGTGAGGGGCTTACTCAAACAGATTGTGATGCAGCGTTTGTACCACGCGCTCCGCATCATCGCCCGGCACCAGGAAGCACAGGTTATAGCTGCTGGCTCCGTAACAGATCATGCGGATATTGAACGGATCCAGCACGCCGAACACCTCTTTACCGACGCCACAAGCCTGGGAGAGCTTGTTGCCGATCAGGGCGACCAGCGCCAGATTTTCTTCCACTTCCACCCGGCACAGTGAGGACAGCTCGGTGAGCAGGGAAGTCGTTAACAGACTGCCGCCGGTGGTCGTAGAGCCGGTGGTATCCATGGTCAATGCCACGCTGACTTCGGAGGTGGTGATCAGATCGACCGAGATATTATGACGGGCCAGAATGTTGAACACTTCAGCCAGGAAGCCGCGTGCGTGCAACATGTTCAGGCTGTGCAGCGTCAGCAGGGTTTGCTTACGGCGCAAGGCCAGTGCGCGGAACAACGGCGGGTTTTCCGTGGTATTGCACACCAGTGTGCCACCCGCGGCGGGATCTTTGCTTGAGCCGACGAAGACCGGAATGTTGCTGCGCACGGCAGGCAGCAGAGTGGCCGGGTGCAGTACTTTGGCACCGAAAGTGGCCATTTCCGCCGCTTCTTCAAAGGCAATTTTATCGATACGTTTGGCGGTAGGTACCACGCGTGGGTCGGTGGTATAAATACCCGGAACATCAGTCCAGATATCCACGCGGCTGACGTTTAATGCTTCACCCAACAGGGCTGCAGTAAAGTCACTGCCGCCACGGCCTAGCGTAGTGGTTCGGCCTTTGGGTTCGCAGCCGATAAAGCCCTGGGTGATCACCAACGCTTGTTGCAGGCGCGGCTTCAACAGGGTTTGAGCCAACTCGGTCAACGTGGCGCTGTCCGGCACGGCACGGCCGAAATGGTCGTCGGTACGCATCACTTTACGTACATCGAACCATTCTGCCTGTACCTTACGGCCGCGCAGAATTTCCACAAACAGCAGGGTAGACATCAGCTCGCCATGGCTGACCAGTTCATCGGTCAGTGCGGCAGAGGTGGCCAGAGCAGCGGCTTCCGACAGCGTGGTGATATTTTCCAGCATGCGGTCGATTTCTTGGCGGATCACCACTGGGTTATCGAGGCGATCGAGAATGGCGTATTGAATACGGCGGATTTCAGCCAGCTGTTCGTTGCGCTTGTCGGCGTCGCAACCTTCGGCCAGGGCCACCAACAGGTTGGTGATACCGGCAGAGGCGGAGAGAACCACCAAACGGACATCGGGATTGGAAAGCACCACGTCGGCGCTGCGGTTCATCGCATCGAAATCGGCTACGCTGGTGCCGCCGAATTTGGCTACTACGGTTGTGTTTTGGGGTGCTGCTTGAGTCATGTGAAACCTCGTGTCAGGGACGCCATTCAAATTGGCATTTTATTTCCATAAGCCTTGGCACAAGGGAAGAGCGGTAAACAGGGAGCAGGCGTAGAGGTTGAGGCTACGATACACCCAGAAGCGCCCCACCTTGCTGACTGCTCATACAGAGCAGCCCATGGTGACAACTCAGGGGATTCAGCCCCTGTAGCCGACGTGATGATTGCCGTAAGCATCTCGCCTCGGCGTCGCTCCCCCTCCAGTGCCGTCATCGGATAATGGCTCCTCTGACACTCTACCTGGGCGACGCGCCTCTTCTGGCTTGCACAGTAGATGTGCAAGTAGGCTGTTAGGAATAACGGGTTTAGCTGTCGCTGTCAACGGGTAGACGCTGAGGGATTTTCATCTGTGGTCTGGAGGGAGCAGAGCGACCGAATATTGCGGACTGCGCATTAACAGAAAAACGTGGTTAGAGGGACGTTTCAGCGTAGTGATAACAGGCTGTTAGGTGAAATATCAGCAGATTGTTGTGGAAAGGTAAAAATGGGGTGCGACGGTCTGAGAGTTAACGCCTATCGCAAGAAAAGAGATCATAATCACAGACGAACAGGCTACAATCGGCCCATCACTTCATATTCATTCTCAAGCATAAGAGCGCCGCTATGAAAAATATCAATCCTAGTCAAACCGCTGCTTGGCAAGCCCTGCAGCAACATTTCGAACAAATGAAAGACGTCCAGATCCGTGACCTGTTTGCTCAGGATAGTGAGCGTTTCTCCAAGTTCTCTGCCACCTTCAACGATCAGATGCTGGTAGATTATTCCAAAAACCGCATCACCGTAGAAACCCTGGAGAAACTGCAGGCACTGGCGAAAGAAACCGACCTGCAAAGCGCGATCAAATCGATGTTCTCCGGTGAGAAAATCAACCGGACAGAAGATCGTGCAGTGCTGCATGTTGCCCTGCGTAACCGTAGCAACACGCCAATCATGGTTGATGGCAAGGACGTGATGCCGGAAGTCAATGCGGTGCTGGCGAAGATGAAACAGTTCTGCGACCGCGTCATTGGCGGTGACTGGAAAGGTTACACCGGCAAACCGATTACCGATGTGGTCAACATCGGCATCGGCGGTTCAGACCTCGGCCCTTATATGGCAACCGAAGCGCTGCGCCCGTATAAAAACCACCTGAACATGCACTTTGTGTCCAACGTAGACGGCACCCATATCGCCGAAACGCTAAAACCGTTGGATCCGGCGACTACGCTGTTCCTGGTGGCGTCTAAAACCTTCACGACTCAGGAAACCATGACCAACGCCCACAGCGCGCGCGACTGGTTCCTGAACACCGCTGGCGATCAGCAGCACGTCGCGAAACACTTCGCCGCGCTGTCTACCAACGGTAAAGCGGTGGCCGAATTTGGTATCGACACCGACAATATGTTCGAATTCTGGGACTGGGTGGGTGGCCGTTACTCTCTGTGGTCGGCAATCGGCCTGTCTATCGCGCTGTCTTTGGGCTTTGAAAACTTCGAGCAGCTGTTGAGCGGCGCGCATGAGATGGACAAGCACTTTGCCCAGACGCCTGCCGAGCAAAACCTGCCGGTGCTGTTGGCGCTGATCGGTATCTGGTACAACAATTTCTTCGGCGCAGAAACCGAAGCGATCCTGCCGTACGACCAGTATATGCACCGTTTTGCCGCTTATTTCCAACAGGGCAACATGGAGTCTAACGGCAAATACGTTGACCGTAACGGCAATCCGGTAGATTACCAGACCGGCCCGATTATCTGGGGTGAACCAGGCACCAACGGCCAACATGCGTTCTATCAGCTGATCCATCAGGGGACCAAGCTGGTGCCTTGCGACTTTATCGCTCCGGCCATCAGCCATAATCCACTGAGCGACCACCACGCCAAACTGCTGTCGAACTTCTTCGCACAAACAGAAGCGCTGGCGTTCGGTAAATCACTGGATGTGGTTGAGGAAGAGTTCGCCGCACAGGGTAAAAAACCGCAAGAGGTTAAGCACGTTGCCCCATTCAAAGTGTTTGAAGGCAACCGCCCAACCAACTCCATCCTGCTGCGTGAAATTACCCCGTTCAGCCTGGGTAGCCTGATTGCCCTGTATGAGCACAAGATCTTCACCCAAGGCGCGATCCTCAACATCTTTACCTTCGACCAATGGGGCGTAGAACTGGGTAAACAGCTGGCTAACCGTATTCTGCCGGAACTGGCGGGTAAAGAAGCAGTGAGCAGCCACGACACCTCAACCAACGGCTTGATCAATCGCTTTAAAGCCTGGCGTTAAGCTTTCCTGAATGCCAGCCAATAAAAAAACCCGCCGCGGCGTAATGCCGGTCACTTAAGGTGACCGGCATTGTTTTTAAAGGGATATTTTGCCCTTTTCTCCCTGATTTCTCTTTCATACTCCCGTTCTCGTCTCG
>NZ_JBNDIN010000024.1:0-35877 GCF_050434425.1 Serratia sp. 2723 | reverse complement strand
GTCAACCTTAATTTCAGGTTTTTTCTCTGTCGAACTTCGGAGACTCTGTGAAGTTGTTCACATGTTCCGTGTCGATGGAGGCGCATTATAGGGAGTTCCACGCAGGCCGCAACTGGTATTTTCAACAAAAAACACCGTTTGCTGCATTCCACAGCAAAACCCGTCCTTATACCCGGTTATGCACTAACTTATCCACAGAACGCATTTGGTCGGAAAATTTACGAGCGCCACGCAAACGTTTTCGCTACAATTCCCCGCGACGAAACAATCCCCGTTTTTATCGGGGCGCTACCTGAATCTGTTCCTGTCCTTCTCTATATAGGAAGCAACAAGGTGGAGATCCACGTAACGCTCTTTTATTGCGACTCAAAGCCAAGGGATAAAACCATGCAACAACCTCGTCCAATCCGCCGGGCCCTGCTCAGCGTGTCCGACAAAGCCGGAATCGTTGAATTCGCCGAAGCCCTCTCCCAGAGAGGCGTCGAATTACTCTCCACCGGTGGCACTGCCCGCCTGCTGGCCGATGCCGGTCTGCCTGTTACCGAAGTTTCCGACTACACCGGCTTCCCGGAGATGATGGACGGACGAGTCAAGACCCTGCACCCGAAAGTGCACGGTGGCATTCTGGGCCGTCGCGGCCAGGACGATGCCATCATGGAACAACATGCGATCCAACCGATCGATATGGTTGTGGTAAACCTGTATCCCTTCGCGCAAACCGTAGCTCGCCCAGATTGCTCGCTGGAAGATGCCGTAGAGAATATCGATATCGGTGGCCCAACCATGGTGCGCTCGGCCGCCAAGAACCATAAAGACGTGGCCATCGTGGTCAAGAGCAGTGACTACGCCGCAGTGATCACCGAGATGGATAACAACAACGGTTCACTGTTGTACCCAACCCGTTTCGACCTGGCTATCAAAGCGTTTGAGCATACCGCCGCCTATGACAGCATGATCGCCAACTACTTTGGTACCCTGGTGCCAGCCTATCACGGTGAGACCGAACAGCCTTCCGGCCGCTTCCCACGTACGCTGAACCTGAACTACGTCAAGAAGCAGGACATGCGTTACGGTGAAAACAGCCACCAGCAAGCTGCCTTCTATATAGAAGAGAATGTGCAAGAGGCCTCCGTGGCCACCGCCGACCAGCTACAGGGTAAAGCACTTTCCTACAACAACATCGCCGATACCGATGCGGCGCTGGAATGTGTGAAAGAGTTTGCCGAGCCGGCCTGCGTGATCGTCAAGCATGCCAACCCTTGTGGCGTGGCTATCGGTGAAAACCTGTTTGCCGCCTATGAGCGCGCCTACCAAACCGACCCAACCTCGGCCTTTGGCGGCATTATCGCCTTCAACCGTGAGCTGGATGCCGAAACGGCACAGGCGATCATCAGCCGTCAGTTTGTTGAAGTCATCATTGCGCCAAGTATCAGTGCAGAAGCCCGCACTCTGCTGGCAGCGAAACAGAACGTACGCGTGCTGGCCTGTGGCCAATGGCAACAGCGCGTCGCCGGGCTGGACTTTAAGCGCGTCAACGGTGGTCTGTTAGTGCAGGATCGCGACCTGGGTATGGTGAGCGAAGCCGATTTGCGCGTGGTATCCGAACGCCAGCCGACCGCTCAGGAGCTGCGTGATGCGCTGTTCTGCTGGAAAGTGGCCAAGTTCGTCAAATCCAACGCCATCGTCTATGCACGCGACAACATGACCATCGGCATAGGTGCCGGGCAGATGAGTCGCGTTTACTCCGCCAAGATCGCCGGGATCAAAGCCGCTGACGAAGGGCTGGAAGTCAAAGGCTCCGCCATGGCGTCTGACGCCTTCTTCCCGTTCCGTGACGGCATTGATGCGGCTGCAGCGGTTGGTATTACCTGCGTGATCCAGCCGGGTGGCTCGATTCGTGATGATGAAGTGATTGCGGCGGCCAACGAACACGGCATCGCGATGATCTTCACCGACATGCGCCACTTCCGCCATTAATCCCTTTTGCTGCGTGCGCTCAATGCGCACGCCGTTTATGGAGCACCTGATGAATATTTTAATTATTGGCAACGGTGGGCGTGAACATGCGCTGGCCTGGAAAGCGGCTCAATCGCCATTGGCAGATAAGGTTTACGTTGCACCGGGTAATGCGGGCACCGCATTGGAAAGCAATCTGACCAACGTCGATATCTCCCCAACCGATATCCCGGCGCTGGTTGCCTTTGCCAAAGAGCACGATATCGGCCTGACCATCGTAGGCCCAGAAGCTCCGCTGGTGATCGGCGTGGTAGATGCCTTCAAGGCCGCCGGGTTGAAAATCTTTGGCCCGTCACAGGCCGCAGCACAGCTTGAAGGCTCCAAAGCCTTTACCAAGGATTTCCTGGCTCGCCACGCTATCCCAAGCGCTGCATACCAGAACTTTACCGAAGTGGAACCCGCCTTGGACTACGTACGCCGCCAAGGCGCGCCGATTGTTATCAAGGCAGACGGCCTGGCCGCAGGCAAAGGCGTGATCGTCGCGATGACGTTGCAGGAAGCCGAAGACGCCATTCAGGATATGCTGGCGGGTAATGCATTTGGCGACGCCGGGCACCGCATCGTGATCGAGGAGTTCCTGACAGGCGAAGAAGCCAGCTTTATCGTCATGGTCGATGGCGAGAACGTGGTGCCGATGGCCACCAGCCAGGATCATAAACGTGTCGGTGACGGCGATACCGGCCCGAATACCGGCGGCATGGGCGCCTACTCGCCAGCACCAGTGGTGACGGATGAAATCCACCAGCGCGTAATGGACCAGGTGATCTGGCCAACCGTGCGCGGCATGGCGGCGGAAGGTAACACCTATGTCGGCTTCCTGTACGCTGGCCTGATGATTGCTGACGATGGTCAACCCAAGGTGATCGAATTCAACTGCCGCTTTGGCGATCCGGAAACTCAGCCGATCATGCTGCGCCTGCGCTCCGATCTGGTTGAACTCTGCCTGGCTGGGGCCGAAGGCAAGCTGGATGAAAAGACTTCCGAGTGGGATGAACGCCCTGCTCTCGGTGTGGTATTGGCGGCTGGCGGCTATCCTGCGGATTATCGCCAAGGGGATGTGATCCACGGCTTGCCTCAGCAAGAAGATGCCAATGGCAAAGTGTTCCATGCCGGAACGCGTATGCAAGGGAATGACGTTGTGACCAACGGCGGGCGTGTGCTATGCGTTACGGCTTTGGGCGCAACGGTGGCTCAGGCTCAGCAGTTAGCCTATCAGCTAGCGGAAGGTATTCAGTGGCAAGGCAGCTTCTGCCGCAAGGATATCGGCTACCGCGCTATTGCACGCGAGCAGTAACAGCTATTTGAGATAACAGGTAGGCTCTGTTCGCAGGGCCTTTTTTATGCGTTAAAGGGTATCTTTGGTCGGTTCCCAACTGCAGAAGTCATTGTTTGCCACCAGTAATAGCTCACGACCTTCCGGCCCATCCAACCAGGCTACGTTAACTGGCTGACTGCTGTTGGCCGCACGCCGCATGATCCACTCTTCGGCCTGTTGGTCCAGACCTGGCTTCACGACTTCGCCATTGCACAGCTTCACCGCGCCTTGCTGCCAGTGCCCTTGTAACAGCCGTACACGGCCGACATTAAGCGCATCGCTCACTTCCAGCATCCGCCGCGCCTGATATTGATAAAGCACAATCTCATCGCTGGAGAGCTTCTGGCGCTGCGTGGCCAGTTGGCGCTGCATAAAGCTGACGGTACCGTTGGCGGTGAAACGCAGTTGAATAGAGTCGCGATCGCCATCGGCATCGGTGCGTTTGATTTGGTACAACTCGCCGCGTTGATATTCATACAGCGTTGTGACGGTGCCCGGCCCGCGATAAGGGCTGTAGACACTCAACAGCGCCACTGGCTGCTGCTGACCGTCATCCAAACGCCACACGCGCATAACCCCTTGATCGGCCACAAAGCCGCTGGCGGTAAAGGTTGGTGGAGCAGAACGGAAACTACAGGCACTCAAGGCAGCAACAACCGCAACCGCCATGAGTACCCGTTGAATAAACAAAAGGGGCGCCAACGCCCCCCTGTTTAAACCTTTCACTAACACGCGATTAAGACTTGACCGCGTCTTTCAGTGCTTTACCAGAAACGAACGCAGGCACGTTAGCCGCTGCGATTTTGATTTCTTTACCAGTCTGTGGGTTGCGGCCAGTGCGCTCGCTACGATGGTTTACCTTGAAAGTACCGAAACCAACCAATTGTACTGCATCGCCTTCTTTCAGGGACTCAGTAATGGCAGCCAGGGTAGATTCCAGAGCCAGCTTAGCTTGAGCCTTGGAAAGGTCAGCCTTCTCTGCGATTACATCAATCAGTTGAGTCTTGTTCATAAGTTATCCTTACAGTGTGTTTATCGTTTGCAAAGCATCGAGTGCGACGGATATGCCGATGGACAGCACTCTCCTGCATACACGCACCGATAGCCACTTTTTTTTCGCCCCCCAAATGTAGACCAGACAGGGTGCGGATGTGAAGCCTTAAGGCACGACAAATCAGACGTTAAATCACGTTTTCTTGCCTTATTGCGTTAAATTTATCCCAATGTTACTTACCGCGGCCTCGCGCAGGTCAGATCGTAACCCTTTGATCAGATCCAGATCACGCTCTTCGCAGGCGGCCAACAGGCGGAAAATCTCCCATTGAATGTCCCATTCTTCCTCAACGGCAGGCAGAATTTTCAGCTCTTCGTCGGTCATTTCTTTGCCAGCCTGGGTCATTTCCAACATCGCCACGGTGCGAATTGAGGTTTCGCTGATGGCAACGGCGTGCTCCAGCGTTTCTCCGCTGAGACGCGAATGGATCAACTCCCCTAATGCGATGCAGGCATCGATCGCCGGATAAACGCCGTAAAGATCGTAATCTTCTGCCGACGGGATAGCCTCTTCCAACTTCTCCAACTGGCTATCAAAGTTGACCTTGGCGTCTTTCACCACCAGCGTTTCCCAGATCAGGTCCAGGATGCGGCGATAAACGGCCGGGTCACCAAACTCCGTCTGCAGACAGAACATCTGGTAATTCGGGTACATACGCTCGCACAGGCAGGCCATAAAGGTCAAATGTTGCCAGCTTTCCAGCTTTTCCAAGCGTAAATGAATCGGGTTACGTAGCATGATCTACTCTCTTACTCATTATCTGCCGCGCAGTGTACCCGAAATCGCTCACTGCGACACCTCTGGATGCTGCTGTAACCAGCGTATAAAGGCCGGACGGCGTGATGCAATGGCATCGGCCCAACGCGTAGGTTCCGGCAAACGGTAGCCTGCCATACAGCGTTGTACCCAAGCCAATGCGCTGTCGGTACCAACCCGGTGGCCCGTAGCGATAAACAACGGGTTACAACGCTCCTTGCTGCGCCACACCCATCCCAGCTGTTCGCCCTTGTCCTCGAGCGCGGCCAGTGAACCAACGGTAGCGTCCAGCGGGGAAAATTTACCACATAAACGCTTCTTCGCTACGCCGATGGTCGGCACGTTAACCAACAGGCCAAAGTGGCTGGCAACCCCCAGACGTCTGGGGTGCGAGATGCCATGACCATCAACGAAGATCAGGTCGGGTTTCTGTTGCAGCTGCTCCCAGGCGGCGATCAGCGCAGGGTACTCGCGAAACGAGAGAAATCCAGGGATATAGGGCATGGTGGTGCTGATACGAGCGATCCGATACTCCACCAGCTCCAGTGAAGGATAGCGCAGGATAGCGATAGCGGCGCGTGTTACCGCCCCCTCTTGCTCAAAACCGACGTCCGCACCGGCGATAAACGCCGGTGGGTCTTGCAGAAAATCATCGTGACGAATGACTTCCCCGGCGCGCCTTAGCTGTTCGACGCGCAGAGCCTGAGTATCAATCACAGCGTCTCCTTGCGGTTTAGCGGTGGTATTTGGCCGACAGCGCATGCACCGCTTCAACAAAGGCCCCGGCATGTTCCGGTGGCACGTCTTGATGAATACCGTGGCCAAGGTTGAAGACATGACCTTCGCCCTGGCCAAAACCGGCCAGAATGGTCTCCACTTCCTGGGCAATACGTTCCGGTGCGGCATACAGCATGGAAGGATCCATATTCCCCTGCAGCGCGACTTTATCGCCCACTCGGCGGCGCGCATCGGCAATATCGGTGGTCCAATCCAGGCCCAGCGCATCGCAACCGGTGGCCGCCATTGCTTCCAGCCACTGGCCGCCGCCTTTGGTGAACAACGTCACCGGCACACGGCGTCCGTCGTTTTCACGCAACAGGCCATCGACGATTTTATGCATATAGTGCAGTGAGAATTCGCGATAATCACGGCCCGTCAGCACGCCGCCCCAGGTGTCGAACACCATTACGGACTGCGCTCCGGCCCTGATCTGGGCGTTGAGATAAAGGATCACGCTGTCCGCCAGCTTATCCAGCAGCAAATGCAGCGTCTGCGGCTCGGCATACATCATTTTCTTCAGCTTGGTGAATGCCTTGCTGCTACCGCCTTCGACCATGTAGGTCGCCAACGTCCACGGGCTGCCAGAGAAACCAATCAGGGGTACCTCGCCCTTCAGCTCACGGCGGATGGTGCGCACCGCGTTCATGACGTAGCCCAGTTCATCTTCCGGATCGAACGCTGGCAGTTTCTCTACATCGGCACGGCAGGTGATTGGCGAAGAAAAGCGTGGGCCTTCCCCAGTTTCGAAGTAAAGCCCAAGCCCCATGGCATCGGGAATGGTGAGGATGTCGGAGAACAGGATGGCAGCGTCCAGCGCATAACGGCGCAGGGGCTGTAATGTCACTTCACAGGCCAGTTCGGCATTTTTGCATAATGACATGAAATCCCCGGCCTGAGCACGGGTGGCTTTGTACTCTGGCAAATAACGACCGGCCTGGCGCATCATCCATACAGGGGTGAGATCCACCGGCTGGCGCAGCAGCGCACGCAGGTAGCGATCGTTCTTCAACTCATTCATTTCTTGGGCTCCCTTGATTATCTGCCGCCATTGTACATTATTCTGCCCGACACAGCGCCACGGTGTCCTCGATCAGGCGGCGAGCCACGGTACCAGGCGGTGGCAACATCGGCAGTTGGTCATAGCGATACCAGCCCGCATTGAGCAACTCTTTCGGATCGTGGCGCAGTTCGCCGCTCTGATACTCGGCCATAAACGCCATCATCAGCGAATGGGGGAACGGCCAGGGTTGCGAAGTCACATAGCGCAGGTTGGTAATGGCGATATTACTCTCTTCCATCACTTCGCGCGCCACGGCCTGCTCCAGGGTTTCCCCCACTTCTACAAACCCCGCCAGCACGGTGTGGATGCCCCCACGATGGCGCACATGCTGTGCCAGCAGGATCTCATCATTGCGGCGGATAGCGACAATCACGCAAGGGGCAATCTGCGGATAATAACGTTCGCGGCAGTTATCACACAGGCAGGCGCTTTCGGTACGGCTAAGGTGCATCTCATGGCCGCAGTAGCCACAGAACCGGTGCGAGCGATAAAAGTCGGCCAGCTGTACGCCGCGCCCGGCCAGTTGGAACAGACCGCGATCGAGGCTGAGCAACTGCCGCACCGATCCCATCTCTTTAGCCATCGGTTGGCGCACCAGCCAGACCGGTGCCCCCTCCCATTCGCCAATCTGCCGAGCCGGCCGACCTTGCAAGGAAAATAGTGTGGCAGAACCAAACGGCAATTCACCGTTTGGTAACCAAATTTTGCTTTCATGGCTGACGATCCACCAGCCATTTTCGTTACCCGTTAATGCAATTTCCATATGTTGTTGCACAACCTCTGCTTCACTGGCAATCTAGGAATGGTCTTTGTTACATTTTATTAACTTACACTTTCTTTATCTCTACACACGGAGTCAACTATGCTCAACCGATTGGAAAGCCTGACTCAGCGCGTTGGTGGCAGTAATGAATTAGTCGATCAGTGGTTGCAGGCCCGCAAACAGCTGCTGGTGGCCTATTGCAGTTTAGTCGGCATTAAACCCAACAAAGAAAAGCATACGCCGCTCAATGAAAAAGCGCTGGAGAACTTTTGCCATAATCTGGTGGATTACCTCTCTGCCGGACATTTTCACATTTATGACAAAATTATCAAACAGGTGGAAGGCTCAGCCAGCCCCAAAATGGCGCTAGCCACCAAGTTCTACCCCAAATTACAGGCTAACACCGAAGCGGTGATGGCGTTCCATGACCGCTACACCGAAGTCGATATCGATCAGGACGTGTGTGAAGAACTCAATCAGGCGCTGTCAGATATCGGCGAAGCCTTGGCATCACGTTTCGCCTTGGAAGATCAGTTGATCCAGTTGGCGGCAGAAACCTGGCAGCAGGGCCAACCTGGCACCAACAATACTGAATCGCTACCACACCCTGTCTAATATTGATCTCTATTCCCCTATCGACTTCAAGTCGTAGCTAGGCGACCAACAACGCTACGGCTTGAAAGATGACAGGGGATGGGTTGTAGTTTTTTTTGACCCTCTTATACTGAGGGCTCTTGTCGGAGTGCCTAGCGCTGATTTTTCATTAAATTGGCCAGGCTGAGACCGTTAATTCGGGATCCGCGGAACCTGATCGGGTTAATACCCGCGAAGGGAACAAGAGTAATCTATCGCCATCGGCAAGTTGCTCCCGTCAGGGGCTGTGCCTGCCTTACCGGCTACCATCATTACTCCCTCCGAGCTCCAGACAAGCAATTTTCCACACATCACTACACTGATAGGAATTTGCTATGTCTACCGTGAACCAACCTCGTGCCCGTAAACAACAGCGTGACCAAGCACAAGATTTTATCGATTCTCTGCAAGGCGTTACCTTCCCCAACTCACAGCGGATCTATCTCGCTGGTTCGCGCAGCGATATTCAGGTACCGATGCGTGAGATCCAGCTCAGCCCAACGCTGATTGGCGGCAATAAAGAACAGCCTCAGTATGAACAGAACGAAGCCATTCCGGTGTATGACACCGCAGGGCCGTATGGCGATCCGCAGGCGGTGCTCGACGTACATCGTGGTTTGGCCAAAGTACGAGCGGGCTGGATCGCCGAACGTGCCGATACCGAAGCGTTAAGCGGTGTCAGTTCTGGCTTCACCCAACAACGACTGGCCGATGTTGGGTTAGACCATCTACGCTTTGAGCACCTGCCGCTGCCCCGCAAAGCCCTGCCGGGTAAATGCGTTACGCAGCTGTATTACGCCCGCGCCGGTATTGTCACCCCAGAGATGGAGTTTATCGCCATTCGCGAAAATATGGGCCGTGAGCGCATTCGTGGCGAAGTGCTGCGCCACCAGCATCCCGGCCAGAGCTGGGGCGCAAATCTGCCGGAAAACATCACGCCGGAATTTGTGCGCCAGGAAGTGGCCGCTGGCCGCGCCATCATCCCCGCCAACATCAACCACCCGGAATCCGAGCCGATGATTATTGGCCGTAATTTCCTGGTGAAGGTGAATGCCAATATCGGCAACTCAGCGGTCACCTCTTCGATCGAAGAGGAAGTCGAGAAGCTGGTGTGGTCAACCCGCTGGGGCGCAGACACCGTGATGGATCTCTCCACGGGCCGCTATATCCACGAAACTCGCGAATGGATCCTGCGCAACAGCCCGGTGCCGATTGGTACGGTGCCGATCTATCAGGCGCTGGAGAAAGTGAACGGCGTAGCGGAGAACCTGACCTGGGAAATGTTCCGCGATACCCTGCTGGAACAGGCCGAGCAAGGCGTCGATTACTTCACCATTCACGCCGGGGTGTTGCTGCGCTATGTGCCGATGACCGCCAAGCGCCTGACCGGCATTGTCTCCCGTGGCGGCTCGATCATGGCGAAGTGGTGCCTGTCACATCACCAGGAAAACTTCCTCTATCAGCACTTCCGCGAGATCTGCGAAATTTGCGCCGCTTACGATGTCTCGCTATCACTCGGCGACGGCCTGCGCCCGGGTTCGATCCAGGATGCCAACGACGAAGCGCAATTCGCTGAGCTGCATACACTGGGCGAACTGACCAAGATTGCCTGGGAATATGACGTACAGGTGATGATCGAAGGCCCTGGCCACGTGCCAATGCAGATGATCCGCCGCAACATGACCGAGGAACTGGAACATTGCCATGAAGCGCCGTTCTACACGCTGGGGCCATTGACCACCGATATCGCCCCGGGTTACGACCATTTCACCTCCGGGATCGGCGCGGCGATGATCGGCTGGTTCGGCTGCGCGATGCTTTGCTACGTGACGCCGAAGGAGCATCTGGGGCTACCAAACAAGGAAGACGTGAAACAGGGGCTGATCACCTACAAGATCGCCGCTCACGCCGCCGACTTGGCAAAGGGCCATCCAGGTGCGCAGATCCGCGATAACGCCATGTCCAAGGCACGCTTTGAATTCCGTTGGGAAGATCAGTTCAACCTGGCGCTGGATCCACAAACCGCCCGCGCCTATCACGACGAAACGCTGCCGCAAGAATCCGGCAAGATCGCCCACTTCTGCTCCATGTGTGGGCCGAAGTTCTGCTCAATGAAAATCTCCCAGGAAGTGCGTGACTATGCCGCCGCACAGGAAGCCGCCAAACCGATTGAGGTGCAACTGAGCGGGATGGAAAAAATGTCGGCGGAATTCCGCTCACGCGGCAGCGAGCTGTACCACAGTGCGGCCAACTTGCAGGAGGAGATAAATAATGACTAACCTCACCTCTCCCTTCCCTGCAACGCCGCACAAACTGGGTTTATACCCGGTCGTCGACAGCGTGGAATGGATCGCCCGCCTGCTGGAGACAGGCGTTACCACGATCCAACTGCGCATCAAGGATCTGCCAGACGAGCAGGTGGAGGCCGATATTGCCGCCGCCATCGCCCTTGGCAAACGCTATCAGGCACGGCTGTTTATCAATGACTATTGGCGGCTGGCGATTAAGCACGATGCCTACGGCGTCCACCTGGGGCAGGAGGATTTGGACACCACCGATCTGGCGGCCATCCATCAGGCAGGATTGCGCTTGGGCGTTTCCACCCATGACGATGCCGAGCTGGCCCGGGCGATCGCCGTCAAACCTTCCTATATCGCACTGGGGCATATCTTCCCAACGCAAACCAAAGAGATGCCCTCTGAGCCGCAAGGTCTGGCCGAGTTGCAACGCCACGTCGCCGGATTACAGCAGTATCCAACAGTAGCCATTGGCGGGATCAGCATCGAGCGCGTCCCCGCCGTGCTGGCCTGCGGCGTTGGCAGCGTGGCGGTGGTCAGCGCCATCACCCAGGCACCAGACTGGCGCGCCGCTACGGCAACGCTGCTGCAGCTGATTGAAGGCAAGGAGTCATGCGATGCTCAATGATCAGGAGTTTTTGCGCTACAGCCGACAGCTGCTGCTGGAAGACGTTGGCCCCGAGGGGCAGGAAAAACTGAAACAAGCTACCGTGCTGATTGTCGGATTGGGGGGTTTAGGCTCCCCGGCGGCGCTATATCTGGCTGCCGCTGGCGTTGGTACCTTGCTGTTGGCCGATAATGACCAACTACATCTCACCAATCTGCAACGGCAAATTCTGTACCGCACCGGTGATATCGCCACCAACAAGGCTCAGTTGGCGAAGCACCATTTGCAGGCACTGAACCCGCTGGTGGAGTCAATCGCGTTAGAGCAACGCCTGCAAGGGGCAACGCTGAACGCTGCCGTCGTCCGGGCCGATTTGGTGCTCGATTGCAGCGACAACATGACTACCCGTCATGCGGTGAATGCCGCCTGCATCCAGGCTGGCGTACCGTTGATCAGCGGCAGCGCGGTGGGGTTCAGCGGCCAGTTACTGGTTATCGAACCGCCTTATGCCCATGGCTGCTATGCCTGCCTCTACCCGGAGCAAACCGAACCACAGCGTAACTGCCGCACCGCAGGCGTGCTCGGCCCGGTCGTCGGCGTGATCGGCACGCTGCAGGCGCTGGAAGCGATAAAAATGCTGGCTGGAATACCTTCCTCCCTTAGCGGTAAGCTGCGCCTGTTCGACGGCAAGCAGCAAAGCTGGAGCACCCTGCAACTGAGTAAGGCCAGCACCTGCCTCCACTGCGGAGAGCCAGCATGAAGATTACGCTCAACGATAAACCGCTGGAGCTGGAGCAGCCGTTAAGCATCGGCGCGTTGCTCGAACGGCTGGAACGCCATCAGCCAGGCTGCGCCTTGGCGATCAATCAGATCATCATTCCACGCAGCGACTGGGCCACCCGTCAGGTGCAGGACGGTGATGATATCTTGCTGTTTCAAGCGATTGCCGGAGGCTGACATGCTGCAAATCGCCGATACCACCTTTACCTCACGCCTGTTTACCGGCACGGGGAAATTCGCCACGCCCGAGTTAATGCTGGCTGCGCTACAAGCTTCCGGCTCACAACTGGTCACTATGGCGATGAAACGCGTCGACCTGCGCGGCGGGAATGACGCCATTCTGGCACCGCTGCAACGATTGGGCGTGAAATTACTGCCCAACACCTCCGGGGCAAAAACGGCAGATGAGGCGGTGTTTGCCGCCCGGTTGGCGCGCGAAGCGCTAGGGACTCACTGGGTCAAACTGGAAATACACCCAGAGGTGAAATACCTGCTGCCAGATCCGATCGAAACGCTCAAGGCGGCGGAAACCCTGGTCAAACAGGGCTTTGTGGTACTGCCTTACTGCGGTGCCGATCCGGTGCTATCTAAGCGGCTGGAGGAAGCGGGTTGTGCCGCCGTGATGCCACTCGGCGCGCCAATCGGTTCTAACCGTGGCTTACTGACCCGTGACTTCCTTGAGATCATTATTGAACAGGCCAAAGTGCCGGTAGTGATTGATGCCGGGATTGGTGCCCCAAGCCATGCGTTAGAGGCGATGGAACTGGGAGCCGATGCGGTACTGGTCAATACCGCCATCGCCGTGGCGCGGGATCCGGTGCAAATGGCCCAGGCTTTCCGCCTGGCGTTGGAGGCCGGAGAGTTAGCTCGCCGTTCGGGGCTAGGTAGCCGCCAGTCGATCGCCGCCGCATCGAGTCCGCTGACGGCGTTTCTCAGTCATTCAGAGGAGACACGCTGATGGCCAGTGATTTTAGCGAGCGCCTGCAAGGGTGGGATTGGGACGATTTGACGCTGCGTATTAACAGCAAAACGTCGCGTGACGTTGAGCTGGCGCTAAATAGCGCCAAGCTGACGCGGGAGGATTTTATGGCGCTGCTCTCCCCTGCCGCCGCCCCCTATCTGGAACCGCTGGCCCAACGAGCACAGCAGCTCACTCGCCAGCGTTTCGGTAACGTGGTGAGCTTTTACGTGCCGTTATACCTCTCTAACCTGTGTGCCAACGATTGTACCTACTGCGGTTTTTCAATGAGTAATCACCTCAAGCGCAAAACGCTGGATGCGGCAGAGATCGAACGGGAATGCGCTGCCATCAAGGCATTAGGATTTGAACACCTGCTGCTGGTGACCGGCGAACATCAGCGCAAAGTCGGCATGGATTACTTCCGCCAGCATCTGCCCGCCATTCGCCGTCATTTCAGTTCGCTGATGATGGAGGTACAACCCCTGGCGCAGCAAGACTATGCCGAGTTGAAAACCCTTGGGCTGGATGGCGTGTTGGTCTATCAGGAAACCTATCATCCCGCGACCTATCAACAGCATCACCTGCGTGGGCAGAAGCAGGATTTTCATTGGCGGCTAAGTACGCCGGATCGTCTGGGGCGCGCCGGGATCGACAAGATCGGGCTGGGGGCGCTGATCGGGCTTTCCAGCAGTTGGCGTACGGACAGCTATCTGCTGGCTGAGCATTTGTTTTATCTGCAACAGACTTACTGGCAGAGCCGTTACTCGATCTCGTTCCCTCGCCTGCGGCCCTGCGCCGGGGGGATTGAACCGGCATCGATCATGAGTGAATCGCAGCTGGTGCAGTTAATCTGCGCTTTCCGGCTATTTGCCCCCGACGTGGAGCTTTCATTATCTACGCGAGAGTCGGCCTTCTTCCGCGATCATATGATCCCGGTAGCCATCAACAGCGTCAGCGCCGGTTCCAAAACCCAGCCCGGCGGTTATGCCGACGATGTACCGCCAGAGCTGGAACAGTTCGAACCGCACGACAGCCGAACGCCGCAGCAGGTGGCACAGGCGATCGGAGCCGCTGGGCTACAGCCGGTGTGGAAAGATTGGGATGATTATCTGGGACGCGCTACGCAACTGCCTGCAACGGTTGCACCATCGAGACAATAGGTCTGGAAACACTGCGCAAAGCCGCCAAGGCGAGCTGGCAGGGAAAAATAGCCTCGTTATAGTGGCGATGTTGGCAAGCGTTCCCAAGCCAACCAAGGTTATCTCCCCCTCTTGATAACCTTGCTTACCAAACGCCGGAGCGTGCGGGGACTGGCCGCACGCTTCCGGTTCCTTGGTTGATTACTGCAATGCTTCTCGCCGAAACTCCAGAACCAGGGCATCTGTTACGACAACAAATGAGAGCATTGATTGGGGGGATGCCCATAAAACATAACATTTGAGTTATTATAACCCATAAGTTATATTTGCTATTAGCAAGGGGGACTTGGATGTATGAATTGATATTTCACCCCGAGGCTGAGAGCGAAATTTATGAACTCGAACCTGTTATGCAGGCTAAGGCTCTTAAAGGGCTTGAAAAGCTGGAAGCTAAAGGACCGGAACTGAGATATCCGGACACGGACATCATCGAAGGCGGATTGTTTGAGTTACGGGTTGGCCGAAAAGATATCACCAGAACGTTTTTTGCTTATGCGAAAAGACGTAAGATCTACATCTTAAGAACGTTCATAAAGAAATCCCCTAAGACCCCGAAAGCTGAAATAGACCTGGCGAAGTCAAGATGGGAGGAACTGAAAGATGGCAGTTAAAGGTATCAAATTTTCAGAAGTTAAAGCCAAAGCGCTGGCTAATCCTGAGGTTGAAAAGGCCTATGAGGAAGAAAGCCAGGAGGAAGAACTTCGCGCAGTCCTGATCGAGATGAAGTCTAAATCAGGTCTGACAAGCACAGAGATCGCTGTACGAATGGGGGTCAGCCAACCCGCAGTGAGTCGGCTGGAGAGGAATGTTTCAAATGCAAGCCTCTCCACTTTGCGACGATATGCAGAGGCTTGTGGGATGCGCATTAAATTGTCCCTTGGTTAACAACGCCCGCTAACGCGACTTTTTTCCTTGCAGGGGTACCGTACATACACTGCGCCCCTGTCAACGTTTCAATCCGCCGCCTGAGGTTTCATACGCATCCCCACAATGGCTGAAAGCAGGCACCCCAGCGCCAGATAGGCGGCAACCAGATGCCAGGAGCCGTCCATCAACTCCACCAGCAATACGGCAATAAACGGCGTGAAACCCCCGCCGACCACGCTAGCGACTTGGTAGCCTACTCCGGCTCCGCTATAGCGGTATGCGGTACCGAACAGCTCGGTAAACATCGGCTGCTGCACGCTAACCAGCATGTCGTGCGCCATATTTCCCAGCATGATGGCAAAGAAGATAATCATCACCGTGTTACGGCTCTCGAGCGCCATGAAAAACGGTATCGTGCTGGCAACGCCAATCAATGCTCCCGTCACGTAGATCCGTCGTCTGCCAAAGCTGTCGGCCAAATAAGCAAAGAACGGGATCGAGACACAGCTCACCGCCCCCACCAGCAGACCGATATTCAGGAACAGATCCCGTGACAGACCAAGATGGGTGGTTGAGTAGTTCATGGCAAAGGCCGTGACGATATACATCGTCAGCAGTTCGCCAAAGCGTAGGGCAATGATCAACAAGAAGGCTTTGGGATTCTGGCGCAACGCCTCAAAGATCGGGAACTTACGGATTTTCTCGGCCCGTTCGTGCAGCGCTTTATTGGCTTCAAACTCCTGCGACTCGTCCATGCCGTTACGGATCCACCAGGCAATGGCGACCAGAACCAGGCTGAACAGGAACGGTAAACGCCAGCCCCAGTTGATAAAGTCCGCGTTGCTGGTGTAGTGGCTGACCAAGGAAACCGAGCCGGTAGCCAACAGCAGCCCGACGCCGAAACCAATCTGTACGCCGCTGCTGTAAAAGGCTTTTCTCTTCTTCGGTGCGCTTTCTACCGCCAGCAAGGCAGCGCCGCCCCATTCACCACCCACGGCAAACCCTTGCACGGCACGTAGCACAACCAGCATAACTGGAGCCCACCAGCCAACCGAAGCAAAAGAGGGCAGCAGACCAATCAACGCCGTAGAGATCCCCATCATCCAGACGGTGATCATCAGCATACGCTTACGGCCCAGCTTATCGCCAAAGTGCCCGAATACCATGCCACCCAACGGGCGGAACAGGAAACCGACGCCAAAGGTGCCAAAGGCAGCCAGCGTGCCCATCGTTGGGCTGACCTGCGGGAAGAATTCGGTGTTAAAGACTAAAGCGGCAACTATTCCGTACAGTAGGAAGTCGTACCAATCGACTACGGCGCCAACAAAGCTTCCCCAGGCGGCACGCCGCGCCCGGCGCTGAGAGTACTGGGGTGGTGAGGTTATTTCGTTGTTGGCAGAGCTGCTGCCAATGACTGAAGTTGAGGTATCCATGCCTGTCCCGTTATTTTAACTTTACAGCACTGTACAACAAAAAGCCCCGGCTAGGATAGCCAGGGCTTTAGTCATTCACTGCAAAAACGTGCAGTCAAGGATGAGGTGACTTATTCGTCACTGCCACCCAGGTTGCCAGCGTTGAGCAATTCGGCCAGGTTGGCTGTCGCTTCTTCCGCGCTAACCAGCGGAACAACCGGAGCTTCACCCAGAGCCTTACGGCGCATACGATCCTGGTGATAAGCGTAACCGGTACCGGCTGGGATCAGACGGCCCACGATCACGTTCTCTTTCAGGCCGCGCAGTTCATCACGCTTACCGGCAACAGCCGCTTCGGTGAGAACGCGCGTCGTTTCCTGGAACGATGCAGCAGAGATGAAGGACTCGGTGGCCAAGGATGCCTTGGTGATACCCAGCAGATCGCGTGAGAAGGTTGCTTCGATCTTGCCTTCAGCAGCAAGCTTACGGTTAGCAATCTTGACGCGTGATACTTCAGCCTGTTCGCCTTCCAGGAACTCGGTGCTACCAGCGCTAACGATGGTCCCTTTACGCAGCATCTGACGAACGATAACTTCGATGTGTTTATCGTTAATCTTAACGCCTTGCAGACGGTAAACTTCCTGCACTTCGTTGGTGATGTAGCGGGTAACCGCATGCACACCACGCAGACGCAGAATGTCATGTGGAGATTCTGGGCCGTCAGAAACAACGTCACCACGTTCCACAATTTCACCTTCGAACACGTTGAGCTGACGCCATTTAGGGATCATCTCTTCGTAAGCGTCGCTGCCATCCAGTGGAGAGATCACCAGGCGACGTTTGCCTTTGGTCTCTTTACCGAACGAGATAATCCCGCTGATTTCAGCCAGGATTGCCGGCTCTTTCGGACGACGTGCTTCGAACAGATCCGCAACGCGTGGCAGACCACCGGTAATATCCTTGGTACCGCCGGATTCCTGAGGAATACGCGCCAGGGTATCACCCGCACCGATCTGAATGCCGTCTTCCAGCTGCACAATCGCTTTACCCGGCAGGAAGTATTGAGCAGGCATATCAGTACCTGGGATCAATACGTCGTCGCCTTTGGCATCAACGATTTTCAGTGCCGGACGCAGGTCTTTACCGCTACCGGTACGCTCTGCGCTGTCCAGTACTACCAGAGAAGACAAACCGGTCAGTTCGTCGGTCTGGCGGGTAATGGTCTGGCCGTCAACCATATCGGCGAAGCGAATGAAACCGCTCACCTCGGTCACAACCGGCATGGTGTGTGGATCCCAGTTAGCAACGGTTTCGCCGCCGTTAACTTCTGCACCATCACCTTTGCCCATTACGGCACCGTAAGGCACTTTGTAGCTTTCTTTGGTACGGCCGAATTCGTCGATCAGCTTCAGTTCGGTGTTACGCGAGGTAATTACCAATTTGCCTGAAGCGTTCATAACGAACTTCACGTTGCTCAGCTTCAGGCTACCTTTGTTCTTCACCTGGATGCTGGATTCTGCTGCCGCACGAGATGCCGCACCACCGATGTGGAACGTACGCATCGTCAGCTGTGTACCCGGCTCACCGATGGACTGGGCCGCGATAACGCCGATGGCTTCACCTTTGTTGATGATGTGACCACGTGCCAGGTCGCGACCATAGCAGTTGGCGCACACACCAAAGTCGGTTTCACAGCTAACTACGGAACGGACTTTAACGCTGTCGACAGAGTTCTCTTCCAACAGGTCACAGGTCTTCTCGTTCAGCAGGGTGTTGCGTGGCACCAGGATGTCAGCCGTACCCGGCTTGATGACATCTTCAGCGGTCACACGACCCAGAACGCGTTCACGCAGTGGCTCTTTAACGTCACCACCTTCGATAACCGGAGTCATCATGATGCCGTTGTGAGTACCACAGTCGTCTTCGGTCACTACCAGGTCCTGCGCCACGTCAACCAGACGACGGGTCAGATAACCGGAGTTTGCCGTTTTCAGTGCGGTATCCGCCAAGCCTTTACGAGCACCGTGCGTGGAGATGAAGTACTGGAGTACGTTCAGACCTTCACGGAAGTTCGCAGTGATTGGCGTTTCGATGATGGAGCCATCTGGCTTGGCCATCAGGCCACGCATACCCGCCAACTGACGGATCTGAGCGGCAGAACCACGAGCACCGGAGTCGGCCATCATAAAGATGCTGTTGAAGGAAACTTGTTGTTCCACCACGCCGTCACGGTTAACCACGTCTTCAACCGACAGGTTTTCCATCATCGCTTTAGCAACACGTTCGTTCGCCGCAGCCCAGATATCGATCACTTTGTTGTAGCGTTCGCCCGCAGTAACCAGACCAGATTGGAACTGCTCCTGGATCTCGGCAACTTCGGTTTCCGCTTCTTCGATGATCTCTGCTTTCTTGGCTGGGATAACCATGTCATCGATACCTACGGATGCGCCTGAACGGGCAGCGTAAGCAAAACCGGTGTACATGATCTGGTCAGCGAAGATTACGGTCGGCTTCAGACCCAGGATGCGGTAACAGGTGTTCAGCATCTTGGAGATCGCTTTCTTGCCCAGAGGCTGGTTAACGATCGAGTAAGGCAGACCTTGCGGTACGATCATCCACAGGATGGCGCGACCGATGGTGGTATCAATAATCGAAGTCTGGTGAACAGATTCACCTTCGGTATTCTTGATCTCTTCTGTAATACGCACTTTTACGCGTGCATGCAGAGAGGCCAGACCGGCGCGGTAAACACGTTCAGCTTCTTTAGGACCCGTCAGAACCATGCCTTCGCCTTTGGCGTTAACACAGTCACGAGTCATATAGTACAGACCCAATACAACGTCCTGAGAAGGAACGATGATTGGCTCGCCGTTCGCTGGTGACAGGATGTTGTTGGTAGACATCATCAACGCACGCGCTTCCAGCTGGGCTTCCAGCGTCAACGGTACGTGAACAGCCATCTGGTCACCATCGAAGTCGGCGTTGTATGCCGCACAAACCAGCGGGTGCAGCTGGATCGCTTTACCTTCGATCAGAACCGGTTCAAACGCCTGGATACCCAAACGGTGCAGGGTTGGTGCACGGTTCAGCAGTACCGGGTGTTCGCGGATCACTTCGTCCAGGATATCCCAAACGACAGCTTCTTCGCGCTCAACCATTTTCTTGGCGGCTTTGATCGTTGTGGCCAGGCCACGCAGTTCCAGCTTGCCGTAGATGAACGGTTTGAACAGCTCCAGTGCCATTTTCTTCGGCAGACCGCACTGATGCAGACGCAGGTATGGACCTACGGTGATAACAGAACGACCAGAGTAGTCAACACGTTTACCCAACAGGTTCTGACGGAAACGACCCTGCTTACCTTTGATCATGTCGGCCAAAGATTTCAGAGGACGCTTGTTGGAACCGGTGATGGCACGACCGCGACGACCGTTATCCAGCAGGGCATCTACCGCTTCTTGCAGCATACGCTTTTCGTTGCGCACGATGATGTCCGGCGCAGCCAGATCCAGCAGGCGTTTCAGACGGTTGTTACGGTTGATCACGCGGCGGTACAGATCGTTCAGATCTGAAGTCGCGAAACGGCCACCATCCAGTGGAACCAATGGACGCAGATCTGGCGGCAGTACCGGCAGCACGGTCAGGATCATCCACTCTGGCTTGTTACCAGATTGCACGAACGCTTCCAGCAGCTTGATACGCTTGGTCAGCTTCTTACGCTTGGTTTCGGAGTTGGTTTCGTTCAGCTCTTCACGCAGCTGCTCACACTCTGCTTCCAGATCCATGTTTTTCAACAGGGCCTGAATAGCTTCCGCACCCATCTTGGCGTCGAATTCGTCACCAAACTCTTCCAGCGCATCCAGATACTGCTCTTCAGTCAGGATCTGACGACGCTCGAGGTTGGTCATACCGCCTTCGACTACCACGTAGGATTCGAAGTACAGTACACGTTCGATGTCACGCAGCGGCATATCCAGCAGCAAACCGATGCGCGAAGGCAGCGATTTCAGGAACCAGATGTGCGCAGTCGGGGAAGCCAGTTCGATGTGGCCCATACGCTCACGGCGTACTTTGGTCTGGGTCACTTCAACGCCGCACTTCTCACAAATCACGCCACGGTGTTTCAAGCGCTTGTACTTACCGCACAGGCACTCGTAATCTTTTACCGGCCCAAAGATACGGGCACAGAAAAGGCCGTCACGCTCAGGTTTGAACGTACGGTAGTTAATGGTTTCCGGCTTTTTAACTTCACCGAACGACCATGAACGGATCATGTCTGGCGATGCCAGAGCAATCTTGATCGCATCAAACTCTTCGGTCTTAGTTTGCGCTTTCAGAAACTTTAATAAGTCTTTCACGGATTGGCTCCTGTCGGAGTTAAACCTGTTGGGCGCACGCTGACAAATCGTGCGCCCGTGTGACCTGAACAACCACCCTCTGGCTCCCTAAGGCCGGGAGCCAGAGCTGGAATAGCGATTAGTCGCCTTCCAGTTCGATGTTGATACCCAGCGAGCGGATTTCTTTCAACAGTACGTTGAAGGACTCCGGCATGCCTGGTTCCATACGGTGATCGCCATCCACGATGTTTTTGTACATCTTGGTACGGCCGTTGACGTCATCCGACTTAACGGTAAGCATTTCCTGCAAGGTGTAAGCTGCGCCGTATGCTTCCAGCGCCCACACTTCCATCTCACCGAAGCGCTGACCACCGAATTGCGCCTTACCACCCAGCGGCTGCTGAGTCACCAAGCTGTAAGAACCGGTAGAACGCGCGTGCATCTTATCGTCAACCAAGTGGTTCAGTTTCAGCATGTACATATAGCCGACGGTTACCTGGCGCTCGAACTGCTCGCCGGTACGGCCATCAAACAGCGTAATCTGACCTGAAGTCGGGATACCGCCCATTTCCAGCAGTTGCTTGATTTCTGACTCTTTCGCACCATCGAAGACTGGCGTTGCGATCGGCATACCTTTTTTCAGGTTCTCTGCCAGACGCAAGACTTCGTCGTCGGTGAAGGTGTTCAGGTCAACTTTCTGGCAAACGCCGTCACCCAGATCGTAAGCCTTCTGGATGAATTCACGCAGCTTGGCCACTTCCTGGTGCTGCTTGAGCATTTGGTTGATCTTTTCACCAATGCCTTTCGCCGCCATACCCAGGTGAGTTTCCAGGATCTGACCGATGTTCATACGTGATGGAACGCCCAGCGGGTTCAGAACGATGTCAACCGGCGTACCGTTTTCATCGTAAGGCATATCTTCGATCGGGTTGATCTTGGAGATAACACCCTTGTTACCGTGGCGGCCTGCCATCTTGTCACCCGGTTGGATCTGACGCTTAACGGCCAGATACACCTTGACGATTTTCAGCACGCCTGGTGCCAGATCGTCGCCTTGGGTGATCTTACGACGCTTGGCATCCAGCTTCTTCTCGAAGTCGGATTTCAGTTCGTCGTACTGCTCTGCCAGCTGTTCCAGCTGGTTTTGCTTGTCTTCGTCGGTCAGGCCCAGTTCCAACCAGCGATCGCGTGGCAGTTTGCTCAGTTTCTCGGCTTCGATACCACCAGAAACCAGTACCGCATGGATACGAGCGAACAGGCCAGCTTCCAGGATCTGCAGCTCTTCAGTCAGGTCTTTCTTCGCCTGCTTCAGCTGCATCTCTTCGATTTCCAACGCACGCTTGTCTTTGTCCACGCCATCGCGGGTAAAGACCTGCACGTCGATAACCGTACCGGAAACGCCGTTTGGTACGCGCAGAGAAGAGTCTTTGACGTCAGACGCTTTCTCACCGAAGATCGCACGCAGCAGCTTCTCTTCTGGCGTCAGCTGGGTTTCACCCTTCGGCGTTACCTTACCAACCAGAATGTCGCCACCGGTCACTTCTGCACCGATATACACGATACCGGATTCATCCAGTTTGGAGAGCGCTGCTTCACCCACGTTAGGGATGTCGGCGGTGATCTCTTCCGGCCCCAGTTTGGTGTCGCGAGACACGCAAGCCAGTTCCTGAATATGGATGGTGGTGAAGCGATCTTCCTGTACCACACGCTCGGAGACCAAGATGGAGTCTTCGAAGTTGTAGCCGTTCCAAGGCATGAACGCGACGCGCATGTTCTGACCCAACGCCAGTTCACCCAGGTCTGTAGACGGGCCATCTGCCAGCACGTCGCCGCGCTCGATTGGCTCACCCAGATTCACACAAGGCATCTGGTTGATACAGGTGTTCTGGTTAGAACGGGTGTACTTGGTCAGGTTATAAATATCGATACCTGCTTCGCCCGGGTACATCTCGTCTTCGTTAACTTTGATAACGATACGGGAAGCATCCACGTACTGGATCACACCACCACGCTTGGCTACGGCAGTAACACCGGAGTCAACCGCTACGGCACGTTCCATACCGGTACCTACCAGCGGCTTGTCAGCACGCAGGGTTGGCACCGCTTGACGTTGCATGTTCGCACCCATCAATGCACGGTTGGCGTCATCGTGTTCCAGGAATGGGATCAGTGAGGCACCAACGGATACAACCTGCTGGGTTGATACGTCCATATAGTCAACCTGATCGCGGCTAAACAGGCTTGATTCGCCTTTGCTACGACAGGTAACCAGGTCTTCTTCGAAGCGGCCTTCTTCGTCCAGGTTGGAGTTCGCCTGAGCGATAACGAAGTTGCCTTCTTCAATAGCAGACAGATAGTTGATTTCATCGGTCACCACGCCGTCACGCACGCGGCGGTACGGGGTTTCCAGGAAGCCATACTCGTTGGTCTGTGCGTACACGGACAAGGAGTTGATCAGACCGATGTTTGGACCTTCCGGCGTTTCGATTGGACACACACGACCGTAGTGAGTCGGGTGTACGTCTCGAACTTCAAAGCCGGCACGCTCACGGGTCAGACCGCCTGGGCCCAATGCAGAGATACGACGCTTGTGCGTGATCTCGGACAACGGGTTGTTCTGGTCCATAAACTGGGACAGCTGGCTTGAGCCGAAGAACTCTTTCACCGCCGCCGAAATTGGCTTGGCGTTGATCATGTCCTGAGGCATCAGGGTATCCAGATCGCCCAGGGACAGGCGCTCTTTCACCGCACGCTCAACACGTACCAGACCGACACGGAACTGGTTCTCGGCCATTTCGCCAACGGAACGGATACGACGGTTGCCCAAGTGGTCGATATCGTCCACTTCGCCTTTACCGTTACGGATATCGATGAGCTTCTTCATCACTTCGATGATGTCGTCTTTGCTCAGGATGCCCGAACCTTCGATCTCGTCACGCAGCAGAGAACGGTTGAACTTCATCCGGCCAACCGCAGACAGATCGTAGCGATCTTCAGAGAAGAACAGGTTCTCGAACAGGCTTTCCGCCGCTTCACGCGTTGGTGGCTCACCAGGGCGCATCATGCGGTAGATTTCTACCAGAGCGCTCAGACGATCGCTGGTTGGGTCGACACGTACGGTTTCAGAGATGTACGCACCGTGATCCAGATCGTTGGTGAACAGCGTTTCGATACGCTTGTGGCCTGACTGGCTCAGCTTAGCCAACAGATCCAGTGACAGCTCCATGTTGGCTGCACAGATCAGTTCGCCGGTATTGGTATCGATATAGTCCTTCGCGACCACTTTGCCCGCGATGTACTCAACCGGTACTTCAATACTGTGAATTTCATCTTTTTCGAGCTGACGGATATGACGAGCGGTGATACGGCGTGCTTTCTCAACGTAGATCTTACCGTTGGCTTCGATATCGAAGGACGCAGTTTCACCACGCAGACGCTCTGGAACCAGCTCCATCTGCAGCTTGTTATCACGGATCTCGAAAACAATTTTCTCAAAGAACAGGTCAAGGATCTGCTCAGTGGTATAGTTCAGCGCGCGCAGAATAATGGTCGCAGGCAGTTTGCGGCGACGGTCGATACGCACGAACAGGTTGTCTTTCGGGTCAAACTCGAAATCCAGCCATGAACCACGGTAAGGGATGATACGTGCGTTATACAGCACTTTGCCCGAGGAGTGGGTTTTGCCCTTATCGCTGTCGAAGAACACACCAGGACTACGATGCAGCTGGGATACGATAACCCTCTCGGTACCGTTAATGACAAAGGTACCGTTTTCGGTCATGAGCGGAATTTCGCCCATATAGACTTCTTGTTCCTTGATGTCTTTGACCGTACCTTCTGGTGCTTCACGTTCGTAGATGACCAGGCGCAGTTTTACGCGCAGCGGTGCAGAGTACGTCACACCACGGATCTGGCACTCTTTAACGTCAAACACCGGCTCACCAAGACGGTAGCTAACGTATTGCAGCTCCGAATTGCCACTGTAACTCTGGATCGGGAAAACAGAACGGAATGCGGCTTCTAAGCCGTACTGCCCTTCTGGATCTTGCTCGATAAATTTCTGGAACGAGTCAAGCTGGATAGAAAGGAGATAAGGTATGTCCAAAACTTGTGGACGCTTACCAAAATCCTTACGAATACGTTTCTTCTCGGTATAGGAGTAAACCATAGGGTTCCTCAGCTCGCTGGAAAGTCGAACCTATTTGTCCGTCCGGATAGGGGACGGTTCATGCAACACCGTTTTGTTGACCGGAAAGCGAGAACACTTTCCGCAATACTCGTTTCTATCACGCTTAAATCATTTCATTGCCGTGGCGGCAGATTCGGCTGCGGCGCAGAGGGCAGTATATTAAGTCGTCGATAGAAAGAAATATTGGGGTTAGCCAGTAGTCAAACAGTGTGAAACTCTACTGACGCCCTACAGCGCAAAAAGGCTGGTGACCAAAAAGTCACCAGCCATCAGTCTGTTAGTTAAAACAGACTGCACTCCAAAAGCAGTGGCTTATTTAACTTCAACTTCAGCGCCAGCTTCTTCCAGAGCTTTTTTCAGTGCTTCAGCGTCGTCTTTGCTGATGCCTTCTTTCAGTGCTGCTGGTGCAGACTCAACCAGGTCTTTAGCTTCTTTCAGACCCAGGCCAGTTGCGCCACGTACTGCTTTGATTACTGCAACTTTGTTCGCGCCGATACCTTTCAGTACAACGTCGAATTCAGTTTTTTCTTCAGCAGCTTCAACAGCAGCAGCAGGACCTGCAGCTACAGCAGCAGCAGAAACACCGAACTTCTCTTCCATAGCGGCGATCAGTTCAACGATTTCCATTACAGACAGGGCTGCAACGCCTTCGATAATTTGGTCTTTAGTGATAGACATAACAAAAGTTCCTAAAATTCAGAAATAGTTTAAATACGTAAGCAAAGGCTAAGAAAGAAAGAGGCTTATGCCGCTTCTTTCTGATCGCGTACTGCAGCCAGAGTGCGAACCAATTTGCCGGCAGCGGCTTCTTTCATGGTTGCCATCAGGCGTGCGATTGCTTCTTCGTAAGTAGGCAGCGTTGCCAAGCGGTCGATTTGTGCCGCAGGGATCAGCTCACCTTCAAAGGCCGCAGCTTTAACCTCAAATTTTGCATTCGCTTTCGCGAACTCTTTGAACAGACGAGCAGCAGCGCCCGGGTGTTCAGTAGAGAATGCAATCAAGGTAGGACCGACAAACGTGTCTTTCAGGCATTCGAACGGAGTGCCTTCAACTACGCGACGCATCAAGGTGTTACGAACAACACGCATGTAAACGCCAGCTTCACGACCTGCTTTACGCAGTTCAGTCATTTTATCAACGGTAACGCCACGAGAATCCGCAACTACCGCAGACAGCGCGCCTTTGGCTACTTCGTTGACTTCAGCAACAATCGCTTGTTTGTCTTGAAGATTTAATGCCATTAGCTTTTTGCTCCTGGATTTAGCCGGGGAAAATCCCCGGAACTCACTTCACTCAACAGCTTGTGCGAACACGCGCCGTTGAGCGGCTTAACACGGTGAGCAGAATCCAGCAAAGACCATTCTTTTTAAAAAAGAAAAAATTTCTTTAGGCTCTGTCACCGTCTACGCAGGAAGGATTAAGTGCCTTGCGGCACACCTGCGGTCTTGGACGGAGGCCTGGATAGGCCAGGCTCCAACCGAAAAATCTGTTGTTCCGCACGTAGCAGAACCTTGGGGGATAAGATTCTAGATGAATCCCACCCCCAAGTCAAAGCGATTAATCACCAGGTGATTAGTTCGCTACAGCACTCAGACCGCTTTGATCGATAGCAACGCCAGCACCCATGGTGGTGGAGAGGCTAACTTTCTTGATGTACATGCCTTTCGCCTGAGATGGTTTGGCTTTTTTCAGCGCAACCAGCAGAGACTCCAGGTTTTCCTTCAGCTTGTCTGTATCGAAATCAACCTTACCGATAGTGGTATGGATGATACCGTTTTTATCGTTACGATAACGAACCTGACCTGCTTTAGCGTTCTTCACAGCTTCTGCAACGTTAGGGGTAACGGTACCCACTTTCGGGTTAGGCATCAGACCACGTGGACCCAGAACCTGGCCCAGTTGACCTACAACGCGCATTGCATCCGGGGAAGCAATAACCACGTCGAAGTTCATCTCGCCTTTCTTGATCAGGTCAGCCAGATCTTCCATACCTACCAGCTCTGCGCCTGCAGCTTTAGCAGCTTCAGCGTTAGGGCCCTGGGCAAATACGGCAACGCGAACGCTGCGACCGGTGCCGTGTGGCAGAACGGTAGCACCACGTACGTTTTGGTCTGATTTACGAGCGTCGATGCCGAGGTTAACAGCAACGTCAACGCTTTCTACGAATTTAGCGGTGGCCAGCTCTTTCAGCAGAGCAACAGCTTCGAGGATGTCATACTGTTTAGTAGCATCAACTTTGTCACGGATCACGCGCATGCGCTTGGTCAGCTTAGCCATTTCTTAATCCTCCACTACCAGGCCCATGGAACGAGCAGTACCTTCGATGGAGCGAATCATCGCTGCAACGTCAGAACCAGTCATGTCCGCAGCTTTGGTTTCTGCGATTTCACGAACCTGTGCACTAGTCACTTTGCCAACTTTATCTTTGTTCGGCTTGCCGGAACCAGACTTAACACCAGCCGCTTTCTTCAGCAGAACTGCTGCCGGCGGGGTTTTGGTTACGAAAGTGAAGGAGCGATCAGAATAAACGGTAATAACAACCGGGATCGGCAGGCCTTTCTCAACGCTGTCAGTCTTAGCGTTAAATGCCTTACAGAATTCCATGATGTTAACACCTTGCTGACCCAGAGCTGGACCAACTGGTGGACTTGGGTTAGCCATACCGGCTGCAACTTGCAGCTTAACGTAGGCTTGTACTTTCTTGGCCATTGAAATTTCCTCGTTTGGGTAATATCGCCTCCTGAGAGGCTCCCCGTGTTTCGTCCCGCTACAAGAGCAAGACATCTAAAAACAAAAGGCGCGAAATTGTAGTTCAATTTCGCGCCTCTGACAAGCCACAAATTCGCTCGCCTTGCTGATTATTTGATCAGCCTTTTTCTACCTGGCTAAAGTCCAATTCCACCGGCGTTGCACGGCCAAAGATGGAGACAGACACTTTCAGGCGGCTCTTCTCGTAGTCCACTTCTTCAACGACACCGTTAAAGTCAGCAAATGGACCATCGTTGACGCGCACCAGTTCACCCGGCTCGAACATCGTTTTCGGACGTGGTTTATCACCAGCCTGCTGCAGGCGGTTCATAATGGCGTCCACTTCTTTATCGCTGATCGGTGCAGGACGATCGGACGTTCCACCGATGAAGCCCATAACACGAGGAACACTGCGCACCAGGTGCCAGCTGGCGTCATTCATCACCATCTGAACCAGTACATAGCCAGGGAAGAATTTACGCTCACTCTTACGACGTAGACCGCCACGGATCTCCACCACTTCTTCGGTGGGAACCATGACTTCGCCGAACAGCTCTTCCATATCGTGCAGTTTGATATGTTCACGCAGCGATTGCGCTACGCGACCTTCAAAACCGGAAAACGCCTGAACGACGTACCAGCGTTTTTTTGGGGCTTCAGACATTTTAGAACCTCAGGCCAGTAATAAACGATACCAGACGGACCAATATACCATCCAGGCCCCACAGAATCAGTGACATCACGGCGGTTACCGCGGCAACGATCAACGTGGTGTGTAACGTTTCCTGACGAGTTGGCCAGATCACTTTACGTACTTCAGTACGCGCTTCGCGCGCAAACGCAACGGTGGCTTTGCCTTTAGTGGTCATCAATGCCACTGCACCTGCAACGGCAATAACCACGACAACGGCCAACGCACGCAGCGGTAGGCTGAAATCACGGTAGTAATAGTTACCGACGATAGCCACAACCAACAGAACGGCGACGATTGACCACTTGGCCGCTTCAAGGCCGCGCCCGCTCCCTTGAGCCTCGGTATTCGCACTCATAAACCAACCTGTCACTAATGATTCGAACAAACAACTTTGCCTCGCAATGCGAGGCAAACCAAACCGAACAGATGCCGCTTGGCAGCATCTCGGTGTTTTACGCCATGACGTATTTCAGTCAATACCGTTTAAAAGAGCCCATCTCACCAATGATTATGACTGCAAAATCGCTGATGAGATAGGTTCTAGTTCACAGCGTAGAAAAAGGGCATCAAATGATGCCCTTTTATCGCATGTCGCGTCAAATATTATCCGCGATTAAGCGATAACTTTAGCAACAACGCCCGCACCTACAGTACGGCCGCCTTCACGGATTGCGAAACGCAGACCGTCGTCCATCGCGATTGGGTGGATCAGGGTAACAACCATGTTCACGTTATCGCCTGGCATTACCATCTCTACGCCTTCTGGCAGTTCGATGGTACCGGTCACGTCAGTGGTACGGAAGTAGAACTGTGGACGGTAGCCTTTGAAGAATGGAGTATGACGACCACCTTCTTCTTTGCTCAGGATATACACTTCTGAGTCAAACTTGGTGTGTGGCTTGATGGAACCTGGTTTAGCCAGTACCTGACCACGTTCGATGTCTTCACGCTTGATACCACGCAGCAGAACACCCACGTTCTCACCGGCACGGCCTTCGTCCAGCAGTTTGCGGAACATTTCAACGCCAGTACAGGTAGACTTAACGGTGTCTTTGATACCAACGATTTCAACTTCTTCGCCAACTTTAACGATACCGCGCTCAACACGACCGGTAACTACGGTACCACGACCGGAGATGGAGAAGACGTCTTCGATTGGCAGCAGGAACGGCTTGTCGATAGCACGCTCTGGTTCTGGGATGTAAGAATCCAGGTAACCGGCCAGCTCGATGATTTTAGCTTCCCACTCAGCTTCGCCATTCAGCGCTTGCAGCGCAGAACCACGAACAACCGGCAGGTCATCACCAGGGAAGTCATAAGCAGACAGAAGTTCACGAACTTCCATTTCTACCAGTTCCAGCAGCTCTTCATCATCAACCATGTCGCATTTGTTCATGAATACGATGATGTAAGGTACGCCAACCTGACGACCCAGCAGGATGTGCTCACGGGTCTGAGGCATAGGGCCGTCAGTCGCAGCAACAACCAGGATAGCGCCGTCCATCTGAGCAGCACCGGTGATCATGTTTTTCACGTAGTCGGCGTGCCCTGGGCAGTCAACGTGCGCGTAGTGACGAGTCGGGGTGTCATATTCAACGTGAGAAGTGTTGATGGTGATACCACGAGCTTTTTCTTCTGGCGCGTTATCGATCTGGTCGAAAGCACGTGCAGAACCACCGTAGGTTTTAGCCAGAACGGTAGTGATTGCAGCCGTCAGGGTAGTTTTGCCGTGGTCAACGTGGCCGATAGTACCGACGTTAACGTGCGGTTTTGAACGTTCAAATTTTTCTTTAGACATCGATTGTCCCTCTAAGACACGGATAAATCGGTGGTATCACCACATCAACCAAGCATTTGCTTGTTGAATTCAGGAACACAGAAAGAAAATCAGGGGGCGAGAAATTAAGAAGTGGTGCTGATAGGCAGATTCGAACTGCCGACCTCACCCTTACCAAGGGTGCGCTCTACCAACTGAGCTATATCAGCACATCTTGGAGCGGGCAGTGGGAATCGAACCCACATCATCAGCTTGGAAGGCTGAGGTAATAGCCATTATACGATGCCCGCATCCTGGAACTCGGCTACCTGACTTTTCTGTAGACTTTAAAGGTGAAGAAGAAGGATTGTTCGTCGCTTAACTCTTCACCCTTCGTGCCAGCAACTTCCGTTACGCGGCGCGAACTGTTCGAAGGTTTTCACCTTCCCCGCTCGGCGCTTGATTCAGCATTACCGCTCGGTGTGACCCAGTGCCTCGGGTCTAATTTGGTGGTGGAGGAAGGATTATTCGTCACTTCGTTCCTCACCCGTTGGGCCGCGCTAAAGCGCGTTGTCTCATTTCATGAGACTCGAACCTTGTCGAAGGTTCTTACCCTTCCCCGATCGGCGCCAGTCTCAGCATTACCGCTCGGTGTGACCCAGTACCTTGAGTCTAATATGGTGGTGGGGGAAGGATTATTCGTCACTTCGTTCCTCACCCGTTGGGCCGCGCTAAAGCGCGTTGTCTCATTTCATGAGACTCGAACCTTGTCGAAGGTTCTTACCCTTCCCCGATCGGCGCCAGTCTCAGCATTACCGCTCGGTGTGACCCAGTGCCTTGAGTCTAATATGGTGGTGGGGGAAGGATTCGAACCTTCGAAGTCTGTGACGGCAGATTTACAGTCTGCTCCCTTTGGCCGCTCGGGAACCCCACCAGATTTTAACTACTTACTGACCACTTGATACTTGAATGGTGCCGGCTACCGGAATCGAACTGGTGACCTACTGATTACAAGTCAGTTGCTCTACCTACTGAGCTAAGCCGGCATCAAGTGCAGCGCATTCTAGGTAGAGCTGACGGCCTATGCAACAAAAAAATTGCGATCCAAGCCCTATCGCTCATAAATCAGCCGATTTCGGCATCCGGCTCGCAATTTTTCACCATTGAGGCGCAAAATTTCATCAATTATGGGCATTAATCTAAACTATTTTAGACCTCCCCTGCGGAGGCTTTCCCGGCACTTTGCCGTGTCGCCCAACCAAAGATAGCCCAGCAGTTGAAAGTCGCGATCGGGATAGTGCACCACAAAGAGCACAGTGCTCTCTGATGGTGCCTATATACCGCTTTCGTCCCTGGATTAGCTGCATCCGCACAGGTTAACCGTATTGGCCCGCTTATTGCTTATCTTCATTATCCCTAACAGCCAGGAGGTATGATCGATGAAAATTGTCCTGCTCAACGCGGCAACGCTACCCATTTACCGCGCCGAACTGGCGCAGTTGCTCACCGATGCAGTCACTCACGGAGCTTCTGTTGGCTACGACACGCAAATTCCCCACGAAGATGCCGAGAGCTACTTCCATAGCCTGCGCCCAGCGCTGGCCAAAGGAGAATTACTATTGTGGATTGCCAGAGACGAGAGAGGCGTCATTGGCACAGCCCAACTCGCCCTGTGTCAAAAGCCGAACGGTCGCAACCGGGCCGAAGTACAAAAACTGCTGGTGCACAGCCGCGCCCGCCGCAATGGCGTTGGCCAGGCGTTGATGAAAGCGCTGGAGAAAATGGCACTTGAGATCCACCGTGGCCTGCTTTATCTGGACACCCAAGCCGGTTCTGCAGCCGAAGGGCTGTATCGCTCGTTGGGCTATCGTTGCCTGGGGGAGATACCCGATTACGCCGCAACTCCCGACGGGTATTACCACCCTACGGCGATTTACTACAAGCGGCTGTTTGCCGTTCAACAACCCTCTCGCGCCGCCGCCAGCTGACCTGAAAACGGTATCATTGCCCAGTGATACCGCCTTGCAACAGGCTCTTTCTCAATTGCGTGCCTGTTCGCACTATTGGTAAAAACTGCCACTAATCGACCACATTTGCGAAAAAAGTCTACGCCTAAAAGCCAGCTGTCTATAATATGCAGTTTGATTATTATCTGGAGTTGGCGTCCAGCGCCTTTCCCAACCTGCGTTAACAGGCAGAATTTGGCTTATGATAAAAAGAGATCAATCTTTAGCGACGCCGTACCTTCAGTTCGATCGCAGCCAGTGGGCCGCGTTACGGGATTCGGTGCCGCTGACGCTGTCGGAAGAAGAGATTGTTAAACTCAAAGGGATTAACGAAGATCTCTCCTTGGAAGAAGTCGCACAGATCTACTTGCCGCTCTCACGGTTGCTGAACTTCTATATCAGTTCTAACCTGCGTCGCCAGGCAGTTCTGGAGCAATTCCTTGGTACCGATGGCCAACGTATTCCTTATGTGATCGGCATTGCTGGCAGCGTAGCCGTGGGTAAAAGTACCACGGCGCGTTTATTGCAGGCATTGTTGAGCCGCTGGCCGGAACATCGTAGCGTGGAGCTGATCACCACAGACGGTTTTCTGCACCCGAACAAGGTGCTGAACGAGCGCGGTCTGATGAAGAAGAAAGGGTTCCCGCAATCCTACGATATGCATAGCCTGGTGAAATTCGTTTCGGAAGTTAAATCCGGTGCCAAACGTGTTACTGCACCGGTTTATTCTCACCTGATCTATGACGTCGTTCCTGAAGGCAATAAAGTTATCGAACAGCCTGATATTCTGATCCTGGAAGGATTGAATGTTTTGCAAAGCGGCATGGACTATCCACACGATCCTCACCGGGTATTTGTCTCCGACTTTGTTGATTTCTCAATCTATGTCGATGCCCCTGGCGATCTATTGCAAAGCTGGTATATCAACCGCTTCCTGAAATTCCGTCAGGGTGCGTTCTCTAACCCAGACTCCTATTTCCATAGCTATGCGCAGTTGCCGGAAACAGAGGCGATCAACATCGCTACTCAGCTGTGGAATGAGATTAACGGATTGAATTTACAGCAGAATATCTTACCAACTCGCGAGAGGGCCAGCTTGATTATGACTAAAAGTGCCAATCACGCGGTGGAAAGTGTGCGGTTACGGAAATAATCTGATAGCGTAAGAGAGGCCACTGGCCTCCCTTATTTTAGCTTATTCAGCACTCCGCAAAGATATTTCACCACCAATAAAGGGTTTAATTACCCCTTCCTGCTCTAGCAGCAATGCACCCTGTTGATCAATACCGCGGGCAATACCGAAAATCTGTTGTTCACCAATTAATAGCTTAACCGGACGATCGATAAAATTATCTAATTTACGCCAGCGTGAAATAAAGGGAGCTAACCCATCTATTTCAAATTGCCGTAATGAATTGCGTAACTCATTAAGCAATTTGGCGGCCAATTCATTACGATCGATAGTGATCCCGGCTTCCTGTAAGTTGATCCAGCGCTGATCGATCTGACTGGCGTTGGTTTCGCGCATCGCCATATTGATGCCTGCTCCCAGCACCAACTGGGCTGCATCCCCGGTTTTACCGGTCAACTCAACCAGAATACCGGCCAACTTGCGATCGTTAAGGTATAAATCATTAGGCCACTTCACACGGACCTGTTCTGCACCGAGACGCTGCAACACTTCTGCCATCACGATACCAATCACCAGGCTCAGCCCCATCGCAGCCGCCGGCCCTTGTTCAAGACGCCAGAACATGGATAAATAAAGGTTGGCCCCGAAAGGCGAAACCCACTGCCGCCCACGCCGCCCACGCCCTGCCTGCTGATACTCGGCTATACAGGCATCACCGGAAGTCAGTTCTGCAAGCCTGTCCAACAGATACTGGTTGGTAGAATCAACCACGGGCAACACCGTGACCCGCTTGTCTTCCAGTAGGCCAAGAATACGCTCAGCATCCAGCAAGTTGAGCGCCGCAGGCAGGCTATAGCCTTTCCCCGGAACCGTGAACACATCCAACCCCCACTCCCGGATGGTCTGAATATGCTTGTTAATCGCTGCGCGGCTCATGCCCAATGACTCACCTAAATGTTCGCCAGAGTGGAACTCGCCGTCCGCCAGCAGGGAGATGATCTTCAGTGGTACTGTGGTGTCTCTCATGAAATGACCTCTACGGCATCCAGCTCACCAGTGGCCCCCATAAAACGTACCTCCGGTTCTAACCAGACATCGAATTTCGACGCTACCGTATTGCGCACGTGCCTGGCCAGTGCCACAACATCCTGGCTGCTGGCATTGTCGGCATTTACCAATACCAGGGCCTGTTGGCGGTGCACCGCTGCGCCACCGATCTGATGCCCCTTGAGTGAACATTGATCGATCAGCCAACCGGCAGCCAACTTTTCTTGTCCGTCCGGCTGTGGATAATGCGGCATTGCAGGATATTGGGCTAATAACGTTTTAGCGGCTTCCCCGCTCACCAGTGGGTTTTTAAAGAAGCTGCCTGCATTGCCGGTAATACGTGGATCCGGTAGCTTGCTGCGCCGCATGGCGCATACCGTATCAAATACCTGCTGCGGCGTTACCGTCTTGGGATCCAGCTTGGTAAGGTCGCCGTAGTTCAGCAACGGGATCCACCGTTTGCTAAGCCGCAAACCAACGCCCACAATCACGAAGCCTTGCTTAAGCTCATGCTTAAAAACGCTTTCTCGGTAACCAAACTGGCAGCGTTCAGGATCCATGCGATCGATTTCACCCGTAGTCAGGTTCAGCAGGTCGACATACTCACAGACCTGTTTGAGCTCAATGCCGTACGCCCCGATATTCTGGATCGGGGCCGAACCGACCAAACCTGGGATCAATGCCAGATTTTCCAGCCCGGGGATGCCACGCTCGAGCATCTGGCTAACCAGATGGTGCCAATTCTCTCCGGCGCTGACATGCAGATGCCAGGCGTCCTGCTCTTCCCTGACCGTAATACCTTTTAACTGGTTAATCATGACCGTACCGGCAAAATCCTCCAGGAACAGGACGTTGCTCCCTTCACCGAGTACCAGCAGTGGCTCTTGGCGCTTTTGCGCTTGCTGCCAGGCTTTAATCATCATTTCAATTTCTTCAGCAATGACTAAATGCGCTGCGTTGACCGGGAGCGCAAAAGTATTGTGATTTTTTAAAGACGCGCTTTCAGTAGACATGATTTAAATACTCTGACGGAACAAATTACCATCTAGTCTACTCGATCCACCGCACATGGCTATTATTTGTTTTTATTCGCTTGTAGTTTCTTGTTAACTAATAACCTCTGCTTTCATAGGATATTAGAAATATCCTTTAAAATCATAATAATATGATAATTACATTATCTCGATTCAAGCAGAGTTCCGGGTTATATAAAATCTATAGGCATTAATGAAATGTATGAATTAGCTGACAGGTGTTGAACTAAAAATTTCATGAATATTTCCAGGTGGGAACCCGGTTATATTTAATCATTTACCAATGAGGAGAGAATTCGGGATAGCCGAGTAATGACCCCTCACCCTAACCCTCTCCCACAGGGAGAGGGAACCGATCGAGCTCGCTGTTTTCTCTGCGTCATACCCCATCCTTAGGCTTACTCATCACTGCCGAAGTAATAAGGTTCCCATTTCCC
>NZ_JBNDIN010000023.1:0-49530 GCF_050434425.1 Serratia sp. 2723 | reverse complement strand
CATCGGGTGCAGTAAGATTAATAATGCCGAGGGCTTGTGAGAGTTCCATTTAAAAAGGGTCCATGATGAACATGAACCCTTTTTACACCAGCCACCGGATCGGTCAACCGATCCTTAAACGATCGGCATTAGCCCTCGGGCGGCCTTTTTTCGCAACGCAACGCGTTATGCCTGCAGTTGACTGCTAACCCACTGTTGTAGACGACGGCGCGAAATCTTGATGCCGCCGTTTTTTAGCTCGTCGGGCAACGCCAATGCGGCAATCGGCCGCTGGAAGTTCGCCAGCCGGTCTTGCGCCCAGAGCATCAACCCTTCCAGCGTCAACTCACCTTCCAGATCGACCACCGCTACCGGCCGTTGGCCAAACTCCGCATCGTCAATCGGCACGATAAACACCTGCAACACCTGCGGATGTGCGGCAAACACACGTTCCACATCTTCCGGCTGAACGCCTTCCCCGCCGCTGAAGAACAGGTTATCCAGCCGACCGATAATACGCAGTTCACCCTGCTCCATCGCGCCACGATCGCGGGTATGGAACCATCCTTGCTCGTCGGTAATGGGCACTAGCTCGCCCCGCAGCCAATAACCCAACGCCAGGCTGGTGGAGCGGATCCAGACCTCCTGATCCACCAGGCGGATTTCACGGCCTGCTAAAGGTGCCCCAACGCCGGGCAGCTCGTCGGCACGCTTGGCGCAAACCGTTGAAGCCAGCTCCGTCAAACCATAGCCACACCAGCAGTGGATCCCTACCGCCTCGGCCTGCTGGGTGAGTGACACCGGGATCATCGCCCCGCCGAGCAGCACTTCTTTTAGCGCATGCCTGGCCATCGGTTCAGACAGCAAACGCCACAGTTGGGTTGGCACCAGCGAGGCATGGGTGCAGCCCGCCAGCGCATCGGCCAAAGGTTGCATCTCACGCACCACGAGCTGTGCCCCTACCGCCAACCAGCGCCAGATAATGCCCTGACCAGAGACGTGAAACAGCGGCAGCGAGAGCAGCCAGCTGTCCTGCGGCTGAAATTCCATCAGTTGCAACACGCCCTCTGCACTGGCAAGGTGGCCGGCATAGCTATGGGCGGCGGCTTTTGGCAAGCCGCTGGAGCCGGAAGTCAGCGTCAACGTCGCCAGTCTTTGTTCATCCCACGCCAGCAGCTGCAAGTGGCACTCATCAACGCCCGGCGGCGACAAAACGATCGCGCCAGGGGGCAACTCAGGCAAGCCATCCGGGCTGAAGGCAAAGTCGATATCCAGATCCGGCAACAAAGCCGCCAGCATCGGCGCAGGCAGCGTCGGATTGAGCGGCAGCAGGCGCGCACCACACTGCAAGAGCGCCAGATAGGCCAACAGCAGCGGATAACTGTTTTTTCCACACAGCAGCACACCGTTACCGGGTAACACGCCCTGGCGCTGAAAGTCGGCGGCCAGTACTTCCACCTGCCGTTGCAGCATCAGCCAACTGACCGGCTGTTGTTCAAAGATCACCGCGGTCGCCTGTGGGCGCTGTCTGGCCCAATGCCGCCACGGCCAATCACTCAACTGCGCCATACACACTCCAAGGTCTCAATGCCCAATAACGGCAAGGTGCTCTCTGGCCAGTTGCGTATCAGCTGGGCCTGCATCAGGTTCAACGTATCCAAACCCGGTATCGTCTGCGGCGTCAGCCAATGCGCGATACGCGCCAGTTGCGTCAACCCCAAACTGGATTCAATACTGGAACTGATCACCGCCACCAATCCGGCCTGATGCGCCTGCATGACCAGTTCACGGCAGCGGGCCAGACTCCCCACCAAGGTCGGCTTGATCACAATCGCTGCCACGCCCGGCTCCGCCTGTACGACAAAATCGGCTTCACGCACGCTTTCATCCCAGGCAATGGCAATTCCGGTTGCCTGGGCAAACTCACGGGATTCGTCACGGGTTTTGCATGGCTCTTCCAGAAACGCGATGCGATCGCGCCACGCTGGATTGACGTATTTGGCAAAACCGTCCGCTTTGGCCCGGCTCCAGCTGCGGTTGGCATCCAGCCGTAGCCTGAGATCGGGCAAGGCTTCCAGCAAGACATTGACGACCATGCCATCCCGCACCGCCTCATACAGCCCCACCTTCACCTTGGCCACTTTCTCCCCCGGCAGCGCGGCCAACAGGTCGAACAGCTCGTCGGGATCGCCAGTGCATAGCGGGGCTTTGCGGTAGTCGGCCTGCGTTGGCAATTGCCCGGCCATTTCCGCCAGGGCGCAGCTGGTACCGAAGGCCACCGATGGCCACTCGCTCTGCGCAGGCAGTTCACCCGCAACCCAAGCCTGCACCCAGGCCAAGGTAGCCTGCTGCGCCTGGTCGAGTGTCTCCTGGCTGAACTCCGGTAAAGGGGCAATTTCCCCCCATCCTTGCTGCCCATCCTGTTGCAGGTGGATCAGCAAACCCTCTCGCGTTTTCAGCCGCTGGTTGCGCAGCACCACGCCCGCCTCCATCGGCAGGCTATAGCGGTAGATCGCAGCAACACGGGTCAATAGTGCCGTCATTACGGGTTACGCTTGAATTTGCTGAAGTCAGGCTGGCGTTTTTCGATAAATGCGTTGCGCCCTTCCTGACCTTCATCGGTCATATAGAACAACATGGTGGCGTTACCCGCCAGCTCTTGCAGCCCGGCCTGACCATCACAGTCGGCGTTCAGTGCGGCTTTCAGGCAGCGTAGGGCCATAGGGCTGTTCTGCAACATTTCACGGCACCAGCGAACGGTCTCTTTTTCCAGATCCGCCAACGGCACTACGGTATTGACCAGGCCCATATCCAGCGCCGCAGCGGCGTCGTATTGGCGGCACAGGAACCAGATTTCACGGGCCTTCTTCTGGCCGACGATACGCGCCATGTAGGAAGCGCCCCAGCCGCCGTCAAAGGAACCGACTTTCGGCCCGGTCTGGCCAAAGATGGCATTATCCGCCGCAATGGTCAGATCGCACATCATATGCAGCACGTGACCGCCGCCGATGGAATATCCGGCCACCATCGCCACCACCGGTTTAGGGCAGGTGCGGATCTGGCGTTGGAAGTCCAGCACGTTCAGGTGGTGCACGCCGCTGTCATCGCGATAGCCGCCGTAGTCACCGCGCACTTTCTGATCGCCACCGGAGCAGAAGGCTTTATCCCCGGCACCGGTAAGAATGATGGTGCCGATACCGTCGTCATACCGCGCGTTCGACAGCGCCTCGATCATTTCCTTCACCGTGTGCGGGCGGAAGGCGTTACGCACCTGCGGGCGGTTGATGGTGATTTTGGCAATGCCATCGCTGGACTTGTGATACAGGATATCTTCGAAATCACCCGAGCAGTCCTGCCAGTCGATCGCGGCGTACAGTTGTTCTTCATTGGGATACAGCATGTTTGGTTCCTTTTTTAGCAAGAAATGCATCGAGCGCGGCGGCAAAATCTGCCGGATTGGCCAGATGAGCGTTATGACCCGCCTCTGGCACGGTTTGCAATGGCAAACCGGCATCACGCGCCAGCGCCTGAAACTTGTGATCGTCGGCACCGCATAACACCATCACAGGCAGTGCCAACTGTTGTAATTGCGGCACCAGCCAAGGTTGCCGCCCGAGAGACGTCGCCTCCAGCATATCGGCAATGGCCGGACCATGATTATCGGCACGGGCGGCGATCAGCGCCTCGCGGTGTACCAGGCTGAGGTTGGCAAAGACCGGTTGGAGATACCAATCGGCCAAGACCTTTTTGATCCGTTCGGTGCGGAAACGCTGCGCCCAGGCGGCATCATGGGCACGTCGCTGGGCACGTAAATCTTCGTTTTCCAACCCTGGATTACCGCCTTCGATCACAATGCCCTGTAGCCCTTGCGCTTCTCCGCAGCAAGCATGGTACATGGCAATACGCCCACCGAGTGAATAACCCACCAGCCAATAGCGCTCAATATTATGCTGTTGCAGCGTGGCGGTGATTTGCCTGCTGACGTCGGCAAAGTCCAGGCAGGATTGATCGGCAGAATCGCCATGGCCGGGTAAATCAATCGCCAGCGAGGGCCACTGTTCGCAACGCGAGGCGATCACCCGCCACTCATTGTTGTTCCCCAGCAGGCCATGCAGCCAGATCAACCATGGTCGTTGGCTTTCGCCCTGTTGTAACACGCGGGAAGCCAGCATCAGTTTGCCCCCATTTTTTGTACCAGATGTTGCAAGGTTTCTGCGCCATCGCTCGGCGGCACCTGCAACTCAATCAGCGTGGCTCCGCTGTGACGCCAGGCTTTTTCCACCGCCTGCTGCAACTGCCCCCAGTTTTCCGGGCAGGCATAATCAAGCTGGAACATGGCTGCCGCCTGGCTGAACTCCACGTCCTGCGGCATACAGTAAAACCGCTGGCGCTCAGGTTCCGGCGTTGGCAGCAGCGAGAAAATCTGCCCGCCGTTGTTATTCACCACGATCAGCACCGTGGGTGCCGAACATTGGCGCAACAGCGCCAGGGCGTTCAAATCGTAGAGTGCGGAAAGATCGCCTACCACGGCCAACGTCGGCTTGGCGGTGGCGCGTTGGACACCCGCTGCAGTAGAGATTAGACCGTCGATACCGCTGGCCCCGCGGTTGCTGAACACCGGATAACCGGCAGGCAGCTGGGTTAAGGCATCGATCAGGCGCACAATCAGGCTATTGCCGAGAAACAGCTGGCCATTCTCCGGCAACAGCTCAGGCAGGCGATGGGCCAGTTGCGCCTCACCAAACCGGTTAACCAGGTATTGCGACGTCACATCAAGGGCATCATCCGCCAACGCAGACAGATCGCCAGCCCAAGATGAACGCGGCTGTGCCGGGTGCAGATCGAGCCACTCGCCAACGGTAGAACGAATGCGGCGGCCACGATGATGCGCAGGATCGAGACGCCCAGGCAGATCGTCGATCAGCCAGAACTCCTCCGGCTGGCAGCGTTCCTGCCACTGCAGCAGACGTTTGCCCGTCAGGCTGCTGCCAAACTGCACCACCAGCTGCGCGCTTGCCAACAAATCGCGAGCCTGGGGGTTAGCCAGCCATAAGTCGGCACAGGGCAACGGTTGTCCCGTTTGCGAAAGGGCATCGCCGATCAACGGCCAACCGAGCATGCCTGCCCATTCGGCCAGTTGCACGCCCTCTTCCGCCCCCATTCGGCCAGCGATAATCACGCCGCGCTTCTGCCGCCAGAAAAACCAGTCCGGCTGCTTGATAACCTGATGCGGGTCCATTTCACGCAGCCAAGGATGGGTATCTTGCCACCAGTCCCCTAGCTCCGCCGACCACTGCTCATACAGCTGTTCATCACCGCCATATAACGGCTCCGCAAACGGGCAGTTGATATGTAGGGCACCTTGCCGCAGACGCGCCATCGCGCTGTCCAGGGTAGATACCAGCCAGCGAGCCGGAATATCCGGGCTTGGGCGTGGCAAATCGATGTTCAAGGTGGGATGGCTCGAGTAGAGGCCATTTTGGCGGATCGCCTGATTGGCCCCGCAGTTAATCAACTCCGGCGGACGATCGGCGGTGAGAAACACCAGCCGCTCCCCGGTTAGCCCGGCTTCGATCAGGGCTGGATAAAGATTTGCTGCCGCGGTACCCGAGGTGACGATCACCGCCACCGGCTCACGCGTAGCCTTTGCCAGGCCGAGCGCTAAATGGCCCAGGCCCCGCTCATCGAAATGAGTATGGCAGACAAAAGCGCGGTTCGCGGCGGCGGCCAGCGTAAGAGGCGTTGAGCGCGATCCCGGAGCGATACAGACATGCCGTACTCCATGGCGGACCAGCGTTTCCAGCAACAACGCCGCCCACCGGCGATTAAAAACACTTGTCGACATATTTCGCTCATAAGTAATAAACAGAGGTTACGCGCCGAAGCCTACCCAAACGAGGTAGCGAACCGGGGATCATAACTCTGAATTATATAAGTAATTATCTTTACGGCTTTTGCGCTGGCGCAAAAACGCCGTATTTCCCTGTGGCAGGTGGCCTGCAATAAATCAAGTTCGACCCACCAATACCAAATAGCGCCGCGAAAAAGAACAAAAAAGAAACATATAAAACACAACAAGTTTACACACGAAGATCGGCCTGCTCAATGCGCCAGCCCAGAATGTTCTGACTGCAACAGAGTGCGTAAGCCCGCCGCCTTGTTTTCGATCTCTTGCCACTCCTGTGCCGGATCGGATCCGGCCACAATCCCCGCCCCGGCATACAGCTCAACCCGGGCATCCGCGATCTGGCAGGAACGCAGCGCAACACAGAACTCAGCCTGCGCCGCAGCAAGATACCCTGCAGAACCGGCATACCAACCACGGGAAAAAGGTTCATGCTGGCGAATAAACTCACGCGAGGCCTGGCGCGGCAACCCGGCTACCGCAGCCGTCGGTTGGAGGCGTTGCAGGCAATCGGCATCATCACAATGGTTCAGTTGCCCTTCAATACGCCGCCGCAGATGCTGTACCTTGCGCAACCGCACCACTTCGGGTGGCAACACATCGACCGCTCTGGCACCGCCTTGCAGACGCTGACAGATATCATCAACCACCAGCAGGTTTTCCTGTTGGTTCTTGCCGTCTTGCAGCAACCACTGGGCCAGTGCCTGGGCTTGCCGCTCATCGGGATGGTTGGCAACCGTCCCCGCCAACGCTTCGGTCAGCAAATGTTTTCCCTCACGCAGGTACAATCTTTCCGGGCTGGAGCCAAGAAATGCGGAATGTGCATCAAAGCGCAGCATAAAGTGGTAGCATTGGTGATTCACCCTGCGGCTGGCGGCCATCATCGCAGGGGCAGACAACGGACTCTCCAGCGTCAACACCGAGCTGCGCGCCAAGACCACCTTATCCATCTGCTGCCGATTTATCGCCTTCAGCGCATCGCGCAGCATGATTTCCCACCCGGAACGTTCCGGTTGATGCTGCACCGACAGCACTTTCACCCGTAAATTCTCGATCGGTTTGGTTACCCGCAAATTTTCAAGCCAGGCAAGCGCCGCTTGGGCGTCATCACTCAATGACTCTTCAGAAAACAGGTTTAGCGTCAGTTCACACTTGCCTTGGTGGTTGAGAATTTCCAGACGCGGCAAAAACAGTTGGGCGTCACCGTCGAAGGCAGTCAGCCCCCATAAACGGGCAGCAGGATAGGCATCCACGAATGCCTGCGCCATTGAAGGGTGTGAAAACTGCCGCAAAGCGCCGCACACCGCCGCCTCCTGCCGCCCTTCGCGATGACGCCAGTAGAATTGAGGGAACAGCACCTGCGCCGCCAGCCACTCCAGCAGCAAATCGCTCAGATGGCCGGGAACCACCAGAGTCAGCTGCCGAAATCCGGCTTCACGGGGAAAGCCGTACCCAAGCTGCCGACGTAGCCGCCGCAGCAATCCCGAAAGTTGTTCCACTGCCACCTCATTAACCAAACGCTATGTGGGGAATTATACGGTAAATCAACCCTCGCGGGCGGAAAAATAGCGTCTATTAACCCATAGCTTCCACCGCTAATTATTTATTAAAACTGAAGTTTGAGATTAAAAAACAGCCACACGCGCGCGGCGGAACTATACTTAGACGTCATGTTCCTGCCGCAGTGAAATCTTGTTATATCAGATCGATAGTTAAATCAAGATGCTCACAGCCTCCCAACGGTATTAACCCGCTGTCCTTTGGGTCAGATGTAAGGAGCTTTTTGCGTGAAAGAAACACTTATCAATTGGTTAAATAAACAGCGCCGCAACCCCAAAGTGGCACGGTTACCTTTACGGCATAACCGGGCCGTTGCCGAAACGCCTCCCGCCAGCAACATCAAGGCAGAACTGTTTTCTGTCGACCAAATGGAGCGCTATGGCCAGCGCCTGGCACGCTCCCATAAGCTGGCAACCCATAAAACGCCCTACCATTTGCTGAAACGTCTCGATAACAACGAACAGGTATTGACGGACAGTTGTCGCAGGCTGAGCAACGACAAGAAAAACACCATGACCCCGGCGGGCGACTGGCTGCTGGATAACTTTTATCTTATCGAGGAGCAGATCCGCGTCGTTCGGCACCATCTGCCGAAAACCTTCGGCCGTGGGCTGCCACAGTTAACCGCCCCGCACAATTGCCCACGAATTTTCGATATCGCCACCGAAGCCATTGCTCATGGCGACGGGCGGTGGGATGCCGAGAGCCTGACGCGCTATATTGCCGCTTACCAGAATGAGGCCAATCTGACTCTGGGCGAGCTTTGGGCACTGCCAGGCATGCTGAGGCTGGCGCTCATTGAAAACCTGCGCCGCGTGGCGGTAGAAGTGGCCCAGGCACAGGAAGAACGCAGCCTGGCCGATAGTTGGGTGACCAAAATGCTGGAGTCGGCGGAAAACGATCCGGCCAACCTGATCATTGTGATTGCCGATATGGCCCGCTCCAATCCGCCCCGCACCAGCGCCTTCGTGGCGGAACTGGTGCGTCGTCTACAGGGGCACGGCACCATGCTGGCGCTACCGCTGACCTGGGTTGAGCAACGCCTGGCCGAAGTCAGCCTGACCTCCGATGAGCTTATCCATCGTTTCAACCAACAACTGGCCGTCAGCCAACTTTCCGTCAGCAACAGTATCGCTGGCCTGCGGCAACTGAGTGAAATGGATTGGGCAGAATTTGTTGAGACCATGAGCAAGGTCGATCAGACGCTGCGCGAAGACCCTACCGGGATTTATTCTTTAATGCATTTCGATACCCGTGACAACTATCGTCATGTGATCGAGAGGCTGGCTCGCCACTGTTCTCACAACGAGGTTGAGGTAGCACAACAGGCTCTGAATATGGCACGGATCGCCGCCGAAGATCCCCGCAACGATCCACGTACTCATCACATCGGCTATTACCTGATTGACCATGGCCACACGCAGTTAGAGCAACAGCTCGACGTTCGGCTTGGCCGTATTACGCGCACCCGTCAGGCGCTCAGCCAATCCCCACTGCTTTCCTGGCTCGGTAGCATCAGCCTGCTCACAACCGCCGGTTGGGCCTTGCTGTTACGCCATGCCCACCAAACCGGGCTCACCTGGGGATTATTGATCTTGCTGTTCCCACTGGGAATGGTAATCGCTCAGTTCGTCATCAGCCTGCTCAGTGAGGTCACCACCCGCAGCCGTTCCCCACAGCCGCTGCCAAGGCTGGATTTTTCCTGTGGTATCCCGGCAGAGTTCCGTACGCTGGTCGCCATCCCCACGCTGATCGGCAGCAAGCCCGATATTGATCAGTTGATCAACACGCTGGAAGTTTGTTATCTGGGCAATGCCATGAAGCACCTGCATTTTGCCCTGCTCACCGACTTTAATGACTCGCCCCGGCAACAGCAGCCAGACGACGCCGAACTGCTGGCCTATGCCAGCCAGAAGATAACCGAGCTTAATGCGCAATATGCCTGCGAGGGGCCAAGCCACTTTTTCCTGTTCCATCGCGATCGCCAGTGGAATGAAAAACAGCAGAGCTGGATGGGGCTGGAGCGTAAACGCGGCAAGTTGAACGCGCTGAACGATTGGCTGCGCAACCGTGGCAATACGTTTACCACCCAGATTGGCCAAGGGCTAGAAGTGCTGAAAAACGTCAAATACGTGATCACCCTGGACAGCGATACCGTGCTACCACGTGAAACCGCACACCGGCTGATCGCCGCTATGGCCCACCCCCTGAATCAACCCCAGTATGATGCCAAGCTGCAACGGGTGGTGGAGGGTTATGCCATCCTGCAACCCCGCATAGCCGAAGAGATCCCCGCTTATGGCCAGAGCCGTTATGCTGCCCTGTGCAGCAGCACGCCGGGCAACGATCCCTACACCCAGATGGCTTCAGATATCTATCAGGATCTGTTTGGCGAAGGCTCGTTTATCGGCAAAGGGATTTATGATGTCGACGTCTTCTCCCACAGTCTGAAGGGCACCTGCCCGGAAAACCTGGTGTTAAGCCACGATCTGCTGGAAGGCTGCTATGCCCGTTCCGGTTTATTGAGCGACGTCTTGCTCTATGAGCAGTATCCAAGCAACTATCTGGTCGATGTCGCCCGCCGCACCCGCTGGATCCGCGGCGATTGGCAGCTATTCAACTGGCTGTTGCCCCGGGTCACCACCGAAAACGGTTCGCGGGCCGCTAATCCATTAAGTCCCCTGTCGCGCTGGAAACTGTTCGATAACCTACGCCGCAGCCTGGTAGCCCCCTGCTTCCTGTTGCTGCTGTTCTTTGGCTTGACCTGGCTACCGGATACCCCATACTGGTTGGCGGTGTTCGCCATTATTCTGCTGCTGCCCACGCTGCTGGCGCTGTTGCAGGATGTGGTGCGCAAGCCCCCGCGTCGGCCTGTTGTTCAGCACTTGCAGCTGGCTCTGAAGGGCTCACTGCATCGGCTTTCTCAGATTGGCCTGCGTCTGGCCGAGCTGCCTCATGAAGCCTGGTACAGCCTGAAGGCTATTGGCATCACCCTGTGGCGTTTGCTGATCAGCAAACATAATCTGCAAGAGTGGACCAGCTTCGACCAATCCAGACACCATCTGACCGTCACGCTGGCGAATTTTTATCGCAATCTGTGGATCAACCCGCTTGCTGGCGTTTCATTGTTACTATTGGCCGCCTTTTCCAGCCCGGTTGCGCTATTAGCCGCCATCCCGTTGGCTGCCTTGTGGATCCTGTCGCCGTACCTGCTTTATTCACTCAGCCTGGAGCCACAGCGCAGCAAAACGGCCATCGACGATCGCCAGCGCCGTTTCCTACGCCAGAGCAGCCGCGAAACCTGGGAGTTTTTCGCCACCTTTGTCACCCAGCAGGAAAACTGGCTACCGCCGGATAACTTCCAGGAAATTCCAGAGCCGGTAGTAGCGCACCGCACGTCACCCACCAATATCGGGCTGGCGCTGTTGGCCGACCTCACCGCCTATGATTTCGGCTATATCACTCTCAGTGCAGCCTTGCAGCGTATTACCCTGACGTTGAATACGCTCGACCGCATGGAGCATTATCGCGGTCACCTGTACAACTGGTACGACACCCGCACCCTGGAGCCTCTGAACCCGCGTTATGTTTCCAGCGTGGACAGCGGTAATTTCGCGGGCCACCTGCTCACCCTGAGCTCAGGCCTGCCAGCGTTGGCTATGCAACCCGTTATCGAGCCATCCCGCATTCTGGCTGGTGTAGAAGATACGTTGCTGATACTGGAACAACACTGGGGTAACGCCGCACCGAAAGGATTAACCAAACTGCGCAAACACTGGGAACAGGCGCAGAACGCCCATCCGGCGGCACTACAGGCTGAACTCAATGAAATGCGCAACCACTGCAATGGGTTGCAGGAACCCGCTCTGCAACAGGGTGACGAGGTCAAACGTTGGGCGGGCAACCTACACCAGCAGCTCAACGAGCTGTGCGCCGAATGGGCATCATGGTTTGGCTGGCTGAGCGACAGCATGCCGGAACTGGGGCAGCTCCCTAGCTTGCATTGGCTGGCCAACCCACCTAAAGGGTTGACGCTGTCGACAGAACAGCAAGCGCAGTTGGCTGCCGTGCAGCAGTTGGCTGCGGAACGCCTCGAACAGTTGGCACAGCTGGCACATCGCCTGACAGCAATGGCGCAAATGGACTTCAGCTTCCTGTATGACGAAGCCACCCATTTGCTGACCGTCGGTTTCAACTGCGATCAAAACCGGGCCGACAGTGGTAAATACGATCTGCTGGCCTCGGAAATCCGCCTGACCAACTATGTAGCGATTGCCACCAACCAAATTCCACAGCGGAGCTGGTTTGCATTAGGTCGACTGTTTACGGTGATCGACAAGGAGCCAGCGCTGATGTCCTGGAGCGGCTCGATGTTTGAATACCTGATGCCGCAACTGGTGATGCCTGCCTATCCCGATACGTTGCTGGTGCAAATGTGCCGCTCGGCAGTTGAGCGGCAAATTGCCTGGGGCAAGGAGCGCGGTGTACCGTGGGGGATTTCCGAGTCCGGTTACTTCGGCTTTGACGCTTTGCAAAACTACCAGTACCACGCCTTTGGTGTGCCGGGGTTAGGGCTGCGGCGTGGGCTGGGTGACGACATGGTGATCGCTCCTTACGCCACCATGATGGCGCTGATTGTCGATCCGGACAGCGCCTGTAGCAACCTGGTGGAACTGGAAAAAAACGGTGCCAAGGGCCGTTATGGCTTCTATGAAGCACTGGACTACACCACGTCGCGCCTCAGCCGGGGGCAGCTGTATGTGATTGTTCGCTCCTATATGGCTCACCACCAGGGCATGAGCTTCCTGGCGCTGTCACACCTGCTGTTGGATGCACCGATGGTGAAACGCTTTGCCCGTTACCCCGCCTTCCAGTCAACCCGTTTGCTGTTGCAGGAACGGGTGCCTGATGCGGTTGAGCTGTACAGCACCCGCCGCCACTTCGAAACCCATGAAGGCGAGATTAAACCGGCCAGCTTCGCCGCGCGTGAATTCACCCGTGTGGACACACCGATCCCGGAAGTCCAGTTGCTGTCGAATACCAACTACCACCTGATGATCACCCAAACCGGCGGCAGCTACAGCCGCTGGCAGAATCTGGCGCTGACCCGCTGGCGTGAGGATGCCACCTGCGATAACTGGGGGGCGTTCTGCTACCTGCGCGATCCGCAAACCGGCGAGGTGTGGAGCAATACCTGGCACCCTACCGGCGAAACCGAGAAAGGCGGCTATCGCGCCGTCTTCAACGATGCCGGGGCGGAATTCCAACGCAGGCAGGGGCTGCTGTCGGTGAAAACCCAGGTGGTGATTTCCCCAGAGGACGACATCGAACTGCGGCGCTTAACCCTGGTGAACCGGGGCAAGCAAGCGCGGACCATTGAAATCACCAGCTATGCCGAAGTGGTGCTGGCCCCGGCCAGCAACGATTTGGCCCACCCGGCGTTCAGCAATCTGTTTGTCCAAACCGAGCTGTTGCCGGAACAGGATGCCATTCTGTGTCATCGTCGTCCGCGTGAGCCGAAGGAAAAATCGCCGTGGTTGCTGCACATGATGTCGGTCCAGGGTGCCAGCAGCAAAACGTCCTTTGAAACCGACCGGGCCAAGTTTATTGGCCGTGGCCGCACGGCAGCCAACCCGCAGGCGCTATATCAGAATCAACCCCTGACCAATAGCGCCGGACCGGTGATCGATCCGATCATCGCCATCCGTCAGCGGATCCGGCTGGAACCCAACGTGCCGCTGACGCTGGATATCTTCTATGGAGTATGTGAAGACCGTGCCGCCAGCCTGGCGATGTTGGAGAAGTACCGCGACCGCCATATGGCCGACCGTATTTTCGAACTCGCCTGGTCGCACAGCCAGGTGGTGTTGCGCCAGTTGAACGCCAACGAAGAAGACGCCAATCTGTTTAACCGCCTGGCCAGCGCGGTGGTGTTCCCGGCGCAGGAAATGCGTGCCGCCAGCAATGAAATCATCAATAACCGCCGTGGGCAGTCCGGCCTGTGGGGCTATTCGATTTCCGGCGATCTGCCGATCGTGCTGCTGTCCGTCACCGACAGTGAGAATATCGGGCTGGTGCAACAGCTCATTCAGGCACACAACTACTGGCGACTGAAAGGATTGCTGGTCGACCTGGTGATCCTCAATGAGGATTCCGGCGGTTACCGGCAAGATCTGCAAAATCGCATCATGGGGCTGATCGCCGCCGGGATGGAGTCTTCCATGACGGACAAACCCGGAGGGATCTTCGTACGTTCCAGTGAACATATGTCACCGGAGGATCACACTTTGCTGCTGAGCGTAGCGCGGATCTATCTGGATGACCGCCGTGGTGGCCTGACAGAGCAACTCAACCAACGGTTGCAACTGCCGCAAACGCTGCAACAGCCATTGGGGCCGCCGACCGCTTCCTCCAAACTGGCTACCATGGCCAATCTGCCGCGTAATCTGCATTCGCCGCAGTTGCCGATCATCGACAAGCTCCAGTTCTACAACGGGTTTGGCGGATTCTCGGAGGATGGCAGCGAATATGTGATCGCCATGAACGAAAGCAAGATGACGCCGGCCCCGTGGTCAAACGTCATCGCCAACCCGATGTTCGGCTCGGTGATCTCTGAAAGCGGCCAAGCTTACACTTGGTACGAGAATGCACATGAATACCGCCTGACGCCTTGGGATAACGATCCGGTCAGCGATCGCAGCGGCGAGGCTTTCTATCTGCGCGATGAAGAGAGCGGTCACATCTGGTCACCAACGCCGCTGCCCGCCCGTGGGCGCGGTCATTACCTGACGCGTCACGGTTTTGGTTACAGCGTATTTGAACACCGGGAAGGCGGCATCGACAGCCAGTTGACGATGCTGGTTGCCAAAGACGCCCCGGTGAAACTGTTCCTGTTGACGCTCACCAACACTTCTGGCCGGACGCGTAAGCTCTCGACCACCGGCTATGCCGAGCTAATCCTTGGTGATTTGCGCCAGAAATCTGCGATGCACGTGGTCACCCGTGTGGCCACACCGCCTGGCGGCTGTGGCATCCTCGCCACCAACCATTACGTCAGCAGCGGATCGCCACGTACCGCGTTCTTCGGCGTTACCGGCGTCCATTGTTCGGTCACTGGCGATAGGCGGGAATTCATTGGCCGTAACGGTTCGTTGGCCGCGCCTGCCGTGCTTAAGCTGCGGCGGTTATCCGGCAAGACCGGTGCCGGATTGGATCCCTGTGGCGCGGTGCAATCGGCCATCAGCATGATCGATGGCGATCAGCGCAGCTTTGTGTTTGCGCTTGGCCTGGGACAAGATGGCGACGAAGCCGAATCCCTGCTGCGCCAGTACCTCAACGAGGAGGCTTTGCAACACGAATTGCAGCAGGTCGATGCTCATTGGGACAAGATCCTCAACAAGGTGCAGATCGGTACGCCTCATCCAGCGGTTAACCTGCTGGCTAACGGCTGGTTACTGTATCAAACCCTCTCCTGCCGCATTCACGCACGCAGCGGTTATTACCAGTCCGGCGGCGCATTTGGCTTCCGCGATCAGCTCCAGGATACCTTGGCCCTGACGCATGCCTTGCCTGAGCGGATGCGTGAGCAGATCCTGCTGTGTGCTTCGCGCCAGTTTGTTGAAGGCGACGTTCAGCACTGGTGGCATCCACCGCAGGGCAACGGAGTGCGCACCCGCTGCTCCGATGATTACCTGTGGTTGCCGCTGGCGATTTGCCACTACCTCGACACGACCGACGACTCATCGATCCTCGAAGAACAGGTGGGTTATCTGGAGGCCCGTATACTGGCACCGGGTGAGGAGTCTTCCTATGAACAGCCTGGCATCAGCCCGAAACAGGAAAGCCTGTATCTCCACGGGGCCAGGGCGCTGAAGCATGGCCTGACCTTTGGCGAGCATGGCTTGCCGCTAATGGGGGCCGGTGACTGGAACGACGGCATGAACATGGTGGGGTTGGAAGGCCGGGGTGAGAGCGTTTGGCTGGGCTTCTTCCTGTTCTATATTCTGCAACGTTACGGCAAACTGGCCACCCATCGCGGCGATCTTGAGCTGGCAGAACTGTGCCGCGAGGAAGCAGAAAAACTGCGGGCCAACCTGCACAGCAACGCCTGGGATGGCGAATGGTATCGCCGTGGTTACTTCGATAGCGGAGAACCGCTGGGATCACAGCAAGCGGCAGAGTGCCGCATTGATGCCATCGCCCAGAGCTGGTCGATCCTTTCCGGTGCGGGTGACAAAGATCGCAGCGCACAGGCGATGCAATCTCTGGATAAGCACCTGGTGGACGACCAGGCCGGCATCATCAAACTGTTGACCCCACCTTTTGACGGCAACGGCCCGAATCCCGGCTACATCCGGGGTTATCTGCCCGGCGTGCGGGAAAACGGCGGTCAATACACTCACGGAGCGGTATGGGCGGTGATGGCGTTCGCCGAGATGGGCAATATCGAGCGCGCCTGGGAACTGATGGCGCTGATTAACCCCATCAACCACAGCCTGGATAGCACCGCGGCGGAGCGCTACAAGGTTGAACCTTATGTCGCCACGGCGGATATTTACGCGGTCGCCCCGCACGTTGGGCGCGGAGGATGGAGCTGGTATACCGGCTCGGCGGGCTGGATGTATCGCTTGATCGTCGAGTCGTTGCTGGGGCTAAAACGCCACGGCAATACGCTTTCCATCCACACCCGCTTACCAGCAGATTGGCCGCCGGTCACCCTAACCTACCGTGAAGGGGAAAGCGAATATCACTTCACCCTACGCCAAGGGGAAGGGGAAACGCAGGTAATTATTGATGGTGTATTGCAGCAGGAAGCGGTGATTAGCTTGGCTGATGAGGCTAAAACCTACCAGGTGGAGGTAATACTGGGGCGTTAACATAAGCTATTGGTGTTTACTTTTTGTTCTGGCTATAATGAACATTCAAGCCATTTTAGCCAGTAGGTGATGTATGGAAGTCATAACCGCACAGGTAGCCAAAAACCAGTTTGGCGATCTGCTGATGAAGGCACAGCGTGAACCAGTGGAAATAAGCAAGCATGGTAAGCGCGTGGCAGTGGTCATCTCGCCTGAGGAATATGATCGGTTCACACAGCTCAAGCTACAGAGCCTAAAAGCCGTTCTTGCTGAATCTATTGCGCAGGCTGATCGTGGCGAATTACATAGCATTGATGATGTGTTTGCTCCGCTAACGGCTGATGAACTTAACGGGATCTGAGGGCAAGGAGCTAAAGGATGAGCGTAAGCTTTACCAAGAAAGCCAGGGAACATATTCGCGCGATAAAGATCTATTCTATCCGCAGGTGGGGGAAAGACGTCTCAGAGGCTTACGCTAATTCGCTACGTGTAACGATGACAGATATTCTGGATCGTCACCCATCCCCAGGTCGAGATCGCAGTGAGGATCTCTATTTTGGTGTGCTGAGTTTTCCCGTTGAGAGTCATATTATTTACTATCGGGAAGTACTGGATGGTATTGAGGTGTTGGCAGTGCTGCACCAAGCACAGGATCCGTTTAACCATTTCAATGAGCGCGGTCGCTAGCTTCCGCGCTCATTCATTGGTGTTACTTACGGGCCAGCAACAGTCCAAGCACCAAACCTACCGTGGCACCAATGCCTACGCCACGCCAAGGCTTGTCACGCACGTAATCATCGGCACGACATGCCGCCTCTTTCGCCCGCACGTAGTAACACTCCGAGCTATTCGTCAGACGCGACTTTACGTCTTTTAGCGCCCTCTCGGCATGGGCTTTGATATCCGTATAGGCCCGATCGGCTCGATCGCCAGAGTAATCCAACACGTCTTGCAGAGTGTCACTCAACATTCTCAGATCGTCATCCAGCGTCGTTTGGTTCTCGTCTCGGTTTCTCGCCATCTTAAGCTCTCCGTTATTAGTAGATTCAACGTTGCTTAGCCATCAACAACCCTTGGTCGTAGTCCCATGGTAGGACACGACCAGAATACACGCCATCGGAATGTTGGTGAAAAAAGAGGCAAGGCAGGAAACAGACGCCCTTTCAGGCGTCGGTGGAGGCTTGTTCAGTCAGCGCTACAGCGGGGGATTTACGGCGTGCGGCCAGCCACAAGCCGCTGTTTTTCATGGCGTAGCCAAACAACAGCCCGACCAGCAGTGAGAGCGTGATCAATGGCCAGTTACCGTCACCGGCGAAGGTGGCGCAGGCACCGATAAACGTCCCAGGAACAAAGCCAAGCCATTGCTGTTTGGCCTGAATGCACATCAGGAAGGCGACAAGGCCGGTCAGCAGATAGCCAAAAATGCTCCAGGCTGGCTCCAACGCGCTGCCGTGAATAATGACCATCGCCCAGAACACGCCGCTCAAACTGGTCAGCGTGCTGATCGCCAGGCCCCTGAGGCCACCTTGCGGACAGGCAAAATAGGCCGTGCAGCCAAGAAAGCCCGCCCAACTGATTAGCCCAAGGCTGATGGCAACCCAGCCCCATACGCCGGAGAGAATACCGGTAGTTACCGCAATGGCAAAAATGACGTTCATAATCCTGATCCGCTAAAAATAATCCACCCAGTTTACGCGAAATCAGCCAATTAGATGTGATAAAAATCACTTCAACGGTGCAAAATGATGGGTTATGATCATAAAAATGAGAAATAAATCACAAAAATAGGGCTATTTTTCATCATCCAACGCGATAAACCGCTAGCCACATTATTGAATAACGGCGGTGATAGCCAGCAACCACCCACCATTAAAATAGCCAACTTCAGCGCGGGAAGCCCACTCGCGTCACCCATAGCCCCAACACCCCGCAGACGATGGCAGTAACCAGAAATAGCAGGTTTACCGCCAGTTGCAGACTGGCATGGTCAATGATACTGCCAAGCAAAATGGGCACCCAGTTGGCAACATAAGCAATCACATAGAACAGTGAGATCAGGCGTGCATGGCTGGCTTTGGGTGAAATCAGGTTCACCAACGTCGCACTGCCAACAAAGATCGCGCCATAAGCATAACCGGCAATGGCCATCCCCGCAGCGGCCAGCCCCAGTGAATGGATCTGAATGGCTTCGGCAAACACCACCACCGCCAACGCCTGGGCCAGGCAACCAAACATCAGCGAATGGCGCGCATTTATTTGACGGCTGAGGATTTGGCTGGCCCCGGCAATCAGCAGATAGACCGCAATCACATAGCCGAAACTGCTACGGTTTTGCATGCCCAACAGCGTTTCCGCCACGTTGGGGCCGATCGCCAGGATGCTGGCAGCCAGCGCCCAACAGACAAACAGCGCGCTGGCACACACGAAGAACCGGCTCCCGGTCGCACGCAGGCCCGCGGCCAAGGTATTTTCCCCTGCCCCTGCCTCTGCCCCCTCAGCCAAACTGACGCTAGCTTTGACCACCACACGCGCAGGCCAGCTCAGCATAATCCCCAGGGCGGCAATCGTTGCCACCACCATGATGATCACAAACGGCATCGAGGTAGTATGAAAACCGGTCTGCAACGCTATGCCGCTAAAAATCGGCCCCAATGCCAACCCAGCGGTAAAGGACAAGGTAGCAATTAGCGCCGCCTGCTTGCCACCGTCCGCAGGGCTAAAACGGACCAACGCAATATTGGCCGCGCCGGTCAACGCCCCCGTGCCTACTCCGGCCAGCAAGCGAGCCATCAGCATCAGGGAAAATGAATCGGCCAGGGCAAAAAGCAATGCACCCAGCAACACCACCAGCAGCGCCGGGACGAGCATACTGCGTAGATCTTTCACCTTGCCAGCCAGATTGCCCACGGCGAACAGGGAAATCAGCACGCCAGCGGCATAAGCCCCGTAGACCAGGGTCAGGCTGACCGAGGTCAGCGCCAGTTGCTGTTGGTACAAGGGATAAAGCGGCGTTGGCGCACTGCTGTTGAGCAATGCTGACAGCAATGCCAACGCTAGAAACAGCACAATGGCTCTGGATGATGGCCCCGCATTGGCGCGCGTGGCTTGATCAACGGCTAAACCGTCGGACATGATTTTCTCCCTCAATACGCAGGCAAAAATCCTCACCTGCAAACTATCAGGCGCTCATCATACCGTTCAGAGCAAGCCGCCCAAACCACCAACAATGCAGCACTATGATGCATTGTTGCAGCAGGCCAGAACGGCAAAATCACACCGACGCCGTTGCCACCTTTTTAGCGGGTGCACGGCGCAAAATGGCCAACGCTCCGGAAAGGATAATCAGCGCCATGCCTGCCGCAGCGATAAACGACAGGGTCTGGGCAAAAATCAGGTAGCCGAGCAGCGTGGAGAAAATGATCGTGCTGTAGGAAAGAATGCCGACGGTGACCGCGTTGCCACCACCATAGGCGCGGGTCATGGTGATCTGCCCCAGGCTGCCGAATACGCCGATAGCGCAGACATACAGCAGGCTGGTAGCATCCAACGCCGCGAAGCCGACAATCGAACTCATCACCACGCCGAACAAGGTACCGACCAGCGAGAAGTAAAACACCACACGCAGTTCTGGCTCCCCGGTACGTACCAGTTTGCCGACGTTGAAATAGGCCAGCGCCGTCAGCAATCCGGACAGCAGGCCAATCAAGGTGGCGGTATATTCCCCGTTTGGCACGTCTGGGCGCAACAAGATCAAAATGCCCACAAAACCCAGCAGCACCGAGAACAGCAGCTTGCCAGTCAGTTGACCTCTGGCCGTGACGAAGGTGATCACCGATTGGAAAATCGGGTTGGTATAGCCCAGCGTGGTGGCGGTGGCGATCGGCAGATGGATCAGCGCATAGAAGCCGCAATACATGGCCGCATTGCCAATCGCGGCGCGTTTCATGTGCAAGCCAAGGTGCTGGGTGCGAAAACCGATGCTTTTGATTTTTATCAGCGCCGCCACGATGGCCACGTTGATCAGTGAACGGTAAAAAATAATATCGAAGAAACCGACCTTGGCCGAAGCCAGTTTGATGCAGGCCCCCATCAGCGCGAAGAACACGCTGGCAGCGACCATCCATAAAGCAACCATGATTTCCCCAGAATGCGGCCCGACAAGACCACAAAATAATCCCTTGCTCGGCGGTTCTCACCGTCAGAAGTTGGTTAGCGGAACTGACTTAGAATACCAGCATTCCCATACAATATGGATCGCCTGCTACAAATAAGCTTGATACACAACCTCACATAGATGCATTTACCTGACGGTTACCAGATAATACGTGTTTCCGTCACTGCTGGCGACCAGCCACCAAGGACACTGCACAATGAATTGGGATGATGCACGCTTCTTCCTGGCGGTGGCACGCTGCGGTACGTTACGCAAGGCCGCCCATGAACTTCACGTCGATCAAGCCACCGTTGGGCGGCGGCTCACCGCTTTCGAACAGGCGTTGGGTTCAAAACTGTTTATCCGCACGCCAAAGTCCTTCTCGCTCAGCCCGCTGGGTGAAGCCATGCTGGCAGAAGTGCTGGCGATGGAAAATGCAGTTCAGGCTATCGCCCGTAAAGCCAGCAGCGGCGATCAAAGCCTGGCGGGTGAAGTGCGCATCGCCACCACCGATACCTTGGCCGGGGCCTTTGTGATCCCGGCGCTGAAACGACTGCGCGAGAAATACCCACATATCACCATCACGCTACTGACGGCACTCAATATCTCCGACATCTCCTATCGCGGGGCAGATCTGGCTATCCGTGGTGCTCGCCCTGAATCTGATGAACTGGTCATCAAACGTCTGGCAACCATTGAGATGGGGTTATATGCCACACAGGGCTACCTGGATCAGCACGGAACACCAAGTAAAGGCGACCATCTGCGCGGCCACGATTTGCTGATGTTCCCGCGCGAACTGGTGCCACGCCACTGGGAAAACTTCGGCGGTGAAGCGTTAAATGAGCCAAACGTAGTGCTGCAATGCAACTCACAGCTGTTACTGCGTTCGGCAACGCGCAACGGGTTGGGTATCGGCCTGCTCTCTTGCTTCCTGGCCGATAGCGATCCCGATCTGGTGCGTATCCTCCCGCAGAATCAGGACTGGGTAGATATCTGGCTGGTGTTACACCCGGATCTGCAACACACGGCAAGAATACGTGCGGTGGTGCAAGAGCTGGAAGCTTCGTTTAACGGCAGCGCACTCTAGCCCACAAATAAACAAGGGCCGCCATTTGGCGACCCTTGGTGTCTAGCTCGAGATCAATCAGAACATCGGCTGTGCCATCTGCACCAGCGTGATCAGCGGCTGCGGGTAGATCCCCAGCAACAGCACCAACGCGGCAGAGATCAGCACCACCACACCACCGGCGGTCAACGCCCAGTTGTTTGGCGTATCACGAACCAGTGTTTCCGGCGCGCTGAGGAACAGGCTGACGGTCACACGCAGGTAGTAGTACAAACCGATCGCACTACCCAGCACCACGGCACCGGTCAACCACCACAGGTGAGCACTGACGCCCATCGCAATCACGAAGAACTTACCGATAAAGCCCAACGTCATCGGGATACCGGCCAGGGAAAGCATCATCACCGTCATGACCGCTGACAGGATTGGCTTGTGCCAGAACAGGCCGCGATAGGAGAACAGCGAGTCGGCATCCGGGCCACGGTACGGGCTGGACATCAGGCTAACCACACCGAAGGCACCCAGGCTGCTGAACAGATAACCCGCCAGATAAACCCCAGCGGTTTCCAGCGACAGCTGGTGGGTTTGCACCGCAACCAGCGCCACCAGCAGGTAGCCCAGGTGAGCGATCGAGGAGTAACCCAGCAGTCGCTTGATGTTGGTCTGGCTGATCGCCATCAGGTTACCGAACAGGATCGAGCAAACGGCAATGATCGACAACACCATCCGCAGCGCGTCGTTGTCGGCAGCCGGTGCGTACAGGAACAGACGCATCACGACGGCGAAGATCGCAATCTTGCTGGCGGTAGCCAGGAAGGTTGAAACCGGCGCAGGCGCCCCTTGATACACATCCGGCGTCCACAGCTGGAAAGGTACCAGGGAGAGTTTGAAGCCCAGACCGACGATCATCATGCCCATGCCTGCCAGGATCAGCGGCTGATGCATCATGTTCTCCTGCATGCTCCTGCCCAGGCCAGCCAGTGACAGGTCACCGGATTCTGCGTACAGCAGCGCCATGCCGAACAGCAGGAAGCTGGAGGCCGCCGCAGACAGCACCATGTACTTGATGGCCGCTTCCAGCGAACGCTTCTGGCGGTAGGCGTAGCCCACCAGACCAAACAGCGGCAGCGAGATCAGCTCGATACCCAGGAACAGCGAAGCCAGGTGGTTGGCGCTCGCCAGCAGAATGCCACCCATGGCGGCAATCAGCACCAGCAGGTAGAACTCTTCGCGGTTATCCGGGTAACCCACCAGCCATGGATAGGCGAAGGTACAGGTTGCCAGACTCGCCAGCAGCACCAGCCCGGTATAGAACATCGAGTAACCGTCAACCCGCATCAGCGGGGTGACGTCCATTGGGCCTACCTGGCCAACAAAGTAGAGTGAAAGCAGCGCCAGGTTAAGACCGATCACTGTCAGGGTGGCGTTGATAAAGTGGTCGCGTCGCCACGCAATGCACAGCATCACAACCACCACCGTCAATCCGACGATCAACAGCGGTAACAGTGCGATCAGTTGTTGAGGAGTTATTGTCATGGCGAATTACGGCCTTGTTGTTGAAATTGCTGAAACTGACGGACCAAACCAGTGTTGCACGTTGCTCATCGCCGCACTTGAGGTATCGAGGATTGGCTGAGGATAGACACCCAGCAGCACCAGCAGTACCACCAACAGCAGAATGATAAACAGTTCACGTGCGGTCATGCCTGGCAACGGCTGATCAGATTTCGGGGTGCCGTAGTAGGCACGCTGCATCATGATCAACGAGTAAACCGAAGCAAACACCAGACCGAAGGTAGAAATCACGGTGATCACTGGCACGACCTGGAAGCTGCCGAACAGGATCATGAATTCACCGACGAAGTTACCGGTACCCGGCATCCCCAAGGTTGCCACCGCGAAGAACAGTGACAGCGCAGGAAGATACTTGATACGTCCCCACAGGCCGCCCATCTGACGCATATCGCGAGTATGCAGACGTTCGTACAACTGGCCACAGATGATGAACATACCAGCGGCAGACAAGCCGTGGGCGATCATCTGGATCACCGCACCCTGGTAAGCCAGCTGGCTACCGGTGTAGATCGCAATCAGCACGAAGCCCATATGGGAAACGGAGGTGTAGGCAATCAGACGTTTGATATCGGTCTGTGCGAACGCCATCCAGGCACCGTAGAAGATACCAATCACACCCAACCACATGGCGATAGGGGCAAACTCGGCGGACGCGTTCGGGAACAGCGGCAGGCTGAAACGCAGCAGGCCGTAGGCCGCCGTCTTCAGCAAGATCCCCGCCAGGTCGACAGAACCCGCCGTTGGTGCCTGGCTGTGCGCATCCGGCAACCAGCCGTGCAATGGCACCACCGGCATTTTCACCGCAAACGCGATGAAGAAGCCCAGCATCAACAGGTATTCAACGTTGTGCGACATCGGGGTTTTCAGCAGATCTTCATAGTTGAAGGTCCACACGCCGGTCGCATTGTAGTGCACAAATACCAGGCCCAGGATCGCAATCAGCATCACCAGACCGCTGGCCTGGGTATAGATGAAGAACTTGGTTGCTGCGGTGATACGGGTTTTACCATCCGATGCTTTATGACCCCACAAGGCGATCAGGAAGTACATCGGCACCAGCATCATTTCCCAGAAGAAGAAGAACAGGAACAGGTCGATGGCCAGGAACACGCCGATCACGCCGCCCAGGATCCACAGCAGGTTCAGGTGGAAGAAGCCCTGATACTTCTGGATTTCACGCCAGGAACAGAGGATCGCCAGCACGCCCAGGAAACCGGTCAGCACCACCATCAGCAGTGACAGACCGTCCAGCGCCAAGTGAATGCTGATGCCAAAGCGCGGGATCCACTGCAACATAAACTCAGACTGCCACTGCGGCACGCCCTGCGGTTTTATCAACGAATAGCCCCCCTGCAACCACAGTTGCAGAGAAAGCGCCAACGTCAGCCCCATTGCGATCAACGCTATCCAGCGCGGCGCCTTAGTACCGAAACGCTCGCACTGCCAGCACAGCAGACCGCCGATAAAGGGGATAAGAATTAGCCAAGGTAATAGCATGGCGTTTTGTGTCCCTTATATGAATAATCTAAAAAACTTGTATCGGGCCCTTGTTCGCCAAGGGCCGAACCCAAAATGCGTCTGTTTAAATTATTCAGTTAAACCAAAATCAACAGAGCCAGTACCAGCACTGCCCCCACACCCATAGACGCGATATACCAGCGGATCTGACCGTTCTCACTCACCGTCAGACCACGGTTCCCCCAACGGGAGAACAGCGCAGGCAGGTTCATCAGCGAGTTCAGCGGATCGCTTTGCAGCAGCTTGGCGATACCCAGGTATGGCTTGACGAACACTTTGTCATACAGCCAGTCGAAGCCCCAGGCATGGAACCACCAGGTCGAGAAGAAACGACCCGGAGCACTGTTCGCGATGCTGTTTACCAGGCGACGTTGGCCCAGCCACAGCGCAGCTGCCAGCAGGATCCCGACGATAGCGACCACGCCAGAGGCGATCTCCAACGTCATAACGCTGCCGTGTGCCAGTTCGGTGGTTTCCGGCAGTACACCCTGCAATGGCGGCACAATCATCGCGCCGACGAAGGTGGACAGCACCATCAGCACCAACAGTGGCAAGTGGTGAGTGATCCCTTTGCCAGCATGAGCTTTGATTTTCTCTTCGCCGTGGAACACGATGAAGATCATGCGGAAGGTATACAGTGAGGTCATGAATGCGCCAATCAGACCGGCAATCATCAGGTTGAAGTGGCCGTTCGCCATGGCGCCCGCCAGGATTTCATCCTTACTGAAGAAGCCAGCGGTGACGATAGGCAGAGCAGACAGCGCCGCGCCCCCCACCAGGAAGCAGACATACACCAGCGGAATGCTCTTGCGCAGGCCACCCATCTTGAAGATGTTCTGCTCATGATGACAGGCCAGGATCACCGAACCGGAGGACAGGAACAGCAGCGCCTTGAAGAACGCGTGAGTCATCAGGTGGAAGATGGCCGCATCCCATGCCTGCACGCCCAGCGCCAGGAACATGTAGCCAATCTGGCTCATGGTGGAGTAGGCAAGCACGCGTTTGATGTCGGTCTGCACCAGTGCGGCAAAGCCCGCCAGCAGCAGCGTAACGCCACCAATGATACCCACCAGATTCAGCACTTCCGGCGTCATCAGGAACAGGCCATGCATACGGGCAATCAGGTAGACGCCAGCGGTAACCATGGTTGCCGCGTGGATCAATGCAGACACCGGGGTTGGACCCGCCATCGCATCTGCCAGCCAGGTTTGCAATGGCAGCTGAGCCGATTTACCCACTGCGCCACCCAGTAACATCAGGGTTGCCCAGGTCAAGGCCGTATCGCCAACCGCCAGTTTCTGCGGTGCCAGCACCATCAGTTCACGGATGTTCAGCGTACCCAGTTCGTGATACAGGATGAACAGCGCAATGGCCAGGAACACGTCACCCACGCGGGTCACGATGAAGGCTTTCATTGCCGCCGCGCCGTTGGCCGGATCTTTGTAGTAGAAACCGATCAACAGGTAGCTGCACAGACCCACGCCTTCCCAACCCAGGTACATCAGCAGCAGGTTGTCTGCCAGTACCAATACCACCATGCTGGCGATAAACAGGTTGGTGTAAGCGAAGAAGCGGGAATAGCCCTCTTCACCACGCATGTACCAGGAAGCATACATGTGGATCAGGAAGCCGACGCCGGTGACCACCGACAGCATGGTCAGCGACAGGCCGTCCAGCACCAGGGTAACGCCGACGTTGAAGTCGCCAACGCTCATCCAGTTCCACAGGCTTTGCTCGTACAGCTGCACGCCAGCGGCCTTTTGGCCCAGAAAATCGATCGCCACATACACCGTGACCAGTGCCGCCAGGCCAATCGACCCCACGCCAACGGTAGCCGCGGTGTTTTCAGACCAGCGGCCACGGGAAAATGCCAACAGCAGGAACCCGATCAGCGGTAGCAGAATAGTTAAATATAATAGGTTCATCCGCGCATCTCACTGACAGTGTCAATATTCAGGGTATGACGACGACGGTAAAGCTGCAGCAGCAATGCCAGGCCGATACTGGCCTCGGCTGCCGCCAGACTGATGGCCAGGATGTACATTACCTGCCCGTCGGTCTGGCCCCAATAACTGCCCGCCACGATAAACGCCAACGCCGCAGCGTTGATCATCACTTCCAGACTGATCAGCATAAACAGCAGGTTACGACGGATCAGCAACCCGGTCAGCCCCAGGACGAACAGGATCGCCGCCAGGATCAGCCCATGTTGAAGAGGGATCATGCTTGCTCCTCCGATTTTCTTTTCGCCATTTCGCTGCTTGCCGGGGCGTTGCTCAACACTTCACCCGGTTTGTGCTCACGGCCAATATGGAAGGCAACCACCAGGCCCGCCAACAGCAGCATTGAAGCCAGCTCAACCGCCAGCACGTAAGGACCAAACAGGCTGATCCCGACCGCTTTGGCATCCACCATCTCACCGCTGATGCCCTGATCGGACACGCTGCGGATCGCCACAATCAGCACCACCAGCAGGACCAGTGACAGCAGACCAGGGCCAATCCAGACGGCAGGCTTCAGCCAGTCGCGCTCTTGCTGCTGCACCGCGTTGCCGAGGTTGAGCATCATGACCACGAACACGAACAGCACCATAATGGCACCGGCGTAGACGATGATCTCCAGAGCACCGGCAAAGTAGGCACCCAGTGAGAAAAAGACTGCCGAGATCGCCAGTAAAGAGACGATCAGATACAGCAGCGCATGCACAGGATTGGTATGCGAGATGACGCGAATGGTCGCGACTATCGCAATTAACCCTGCCAGATAAAAGGCAATTTCCATGCTTGCTGGCTCCTTAAGGCAACAGACCTTTGACGTCGATCGGTTTGGCTTCATTTTCGGCTTCGCCTTTGGCTTTGCCGTCAATCGCCATACCGGCCATCCGATAGAAGTTATATTCCGGATATTTACCCGGCCCCGAGATCAACAGTTCTTCTTTTTCGTACACCAGATCCTGGCGCTTGAACTCACCCATTTCGAAATCCGGCGTCAGCTGGATCGCGGTGGTCGGGCAAGCCTCTTCGCACAGACCGCAGAAAATACAGCGTGAGAAGTTGATGCGGAAAAACTCCGGATACCAGCGGCCATCTTTCTGCTCTGCCTTTTGCAGGGAAATACAGCCAACCGGGCAGGCAACCGCACACAGGTTACAGGCCACGCAGCGCTCTTCACCGTCCGGATCGCGCGTCAGCACGATGCGGCCACGGTAGCGCGGCGGCAGGTAAACCGGTTCTTCCGGATACATCTGGGTTTCGCGTTTGGCGAAGGCGTGCAGGCCAATCATCCAAAGGCTGCGCACCTGGGTGCCGAAACCAACCACTAACTCTTTCAATGTCATGGTTTATTCACCCCTTATTGAGCGTTGTACAAAATGACCGCGGCGGTTGCCAGCAGGTTCAGCAGCGTCAACGGCAGGCAAATTTTCCAGCCGAATGACATCACCTGGTCATAACGCGGACGCGGCAACGAAGCACGGATCAGAATGAACATCACCATGAAGAAGGCCGTTTTCAGTGCAAACCAGATGAATGGCGGCAGGAATGGACCCTGCCAGCCGCCGAAGAACAACGTCACAATCAGGGCAGACACGGTCACGATACCGATGTATTCCCCCACGAAGAACAGACCGAACTTCATGCCGGAATATTCAATGTGGTAACCGTCGGCCAGTTCCTGCTCGGCTTCCGGCTGGTCAAACGGGTGGCGGTGACATACCGCTACACCGGCAATCGCGAAGGTAATGAAACCAAAGAATTGCGGAATGACGTTCCAGATGTGCGCCTGCGATTCAACAATCGCCTGCATGTTGAACGAGTCGGCTTGCGCCACCACGCCCAACACGGACAGGCCGAGGAACACTTCGTAGCTCAGGGTCTGTGCCGAAGCACGCATCGCCCCCAACAGCGAGTATTTGTTGTTACTGGACCAACCGGCAAACAGGACGGCATACACCGCCAGGCCAGCCATCATCAGGAAGAACAGAATACCGATGTTGAGATCGGCCACCGACCAGGTCGGGCTGACCGGCACGATGGCAAAGGCCAACAGCAGCGAGGTAAAGGCGATCACCGGCGCCAGCGTAAAGATCATGCGGTCGGCGAAGGTCGGAACCCAGTCTTCTTTGAAGAACATTTTGATCATGTCGGCGACCAGCTGCAGCGAACCGCCCCAGCCGACACGGTTTGGCCCGTAACGGTTCTGGAACAGCCCCAGCAGACGGCGTTCGCCGAAGCTCATAAACGCCCCGCAGGTGACCACGACCAGCAGGATCACCACCGCTTTCAACACGGCGATCAGGATGTCGATCACCCCAGGTGTCAACCAGCTCATAGTGCCGCCTCCCGCAGATTTTCAACCTTAGCACCCACCAGTACCGGCGGGATCCCTGGCAAGCCGAGCGGCAAACCAACCTGGCCTTGGCTCAGGGTTTCACTCAGGCGTACCGGCAAACGCAGCGTTTGACCGGCACAGCTGAACTCGACCCAGGCACCGGCATTGACACCAAGCTGTGCGGCATCGGCAACGTTGACCATCACGTAAGCCTGTGGCATACGCTGCTGGATCACCTCGGAGCGCTGTGACATTTCGTCACTGCCAAACAGATGGTAATACGGCGCAACACGCCAGCCTTCGGCTTTGAACGCCGCAGGGATAGTGGTGAAGTAACCGAGGTTGCCCTCCCCTGCTTCGATCAGACGGATACCCGGATCGCCATGACGCAGTTTGCCACCCACTTCGGCCTGGAACTTGTTCCATGCCTGCGGTGAGTTCCAACCTGGTGCCCAGGCAAATGGGATCTGCTGACGATCGGCCAGCGGGCTGTTGTTCCCTTCCATCGAGAAGGCGAACATGGTGTCTTTATCCTGCGGCTGACGCGGTTCGTGCACGCTGATATCGGCACGCATCGCGGTGCGGCCACTGTAGCGGTGCGGTGAACGGGCCAGTTTCTGACCACGGATGCGGAAGGTGGCATCTGGCGCAGCTTCGACAATACCTTGCAACTGCGGCAATGCGCTCACGCAGGCGGCAATCACGTCATCGAGCTGAGTCCAGTCAACCTGGCGGCTGGTGTAGGTGGAGTGCAGCGAGTGCATCCAACGCCAGCTTTCCAGCATCACGCTGTAGCTATTTTTCTTGGCATCATCGTAATAAGCCGGGTCGTACACCTGGAAGAAGCGCTGTGCGCGGCCTTCCTGGCTGACCAAGGTCCCATCGCTCTCGGCAAAACTGGCCGCAGACAGGATCAGGTTGGCTTTATCCATGATGGCGGTGCGCTGGTGATCGGCAACGATCAGGTTGCTGACCTTGGCCAATGCAGCATCCACTTTGGCCGCCGGGGCGTGACGATAGAGATCGTTTTCCATCACGATGGCGGTATCAGCGGAACCACTTTCCAATTGCACCAGTGCCTCGTCCAGCGAGCCACCGCCAATCATCGCCAGCCCCATGCTGTTGGCAGCGGCGGCGACGAAGGTGATGCCGACGTTGGCACCGCGACCTTTCAACGCCTTGGCAATGTTGGCCGCAGCTTCAATGATCGCTTCACTACCCGCATTGCTGCCGGTGATGATCAATGGCTTCTGCGCACCGGCCAGGGCCTGTACGATCACGTCAATTTTCTTGTTCAGGTCTTCGGCCAGATCGGTCACCGCCGGGGCGGACTCATCCAGCGCGTGGGCAATGGCGAAGCCTAAACGGGCTTGCTCATCCACCGGCGCACGATAGTTCCAGGCGGCGATGTCGTCCAAGCGGGTGTTATCAACGTTAGTGACGAACAGCGGGTGTTTGGCGTGCTGCCCGATGGTTTGCACCGCCGCGATCTGCCAATCGGCAACGCGGTGTGCCGCAGCCATCGCGCGGGCTTTACCTTTCACCGCCTGACGTACCGACAGCGCGATACGAGCACCGGTCTGGGTCAAATCTTCACCCAGTACCAACACCGCGTCGTAGCTTTCGATTTCGCGCAGGTTAGGCGTATAAACGCCGCTGTTTTTCAACACGTTGAGCATCAGGTTCAGACGCTGTTGTTCAGCCTGATTGATGCCGGTATAGAAGTTCTCGGCACCGACCAGTTCACGCAACGCAAAGTTGCTTTCCAGGCTGGCACGCGGTGATCCGATACCGATGGTTTTGTTGGCCTGACGCAGAATATCTGCCGCGCCCTGCATCGCCTGCTCGGCGTTCAGGGTGATCCAGTCGTTGCCACGCAGTTGCTGCGGCTGACGAGGGCGATCTTTCTGGTTCACATAGCCATAACCAAAGCGGCCGCGGTCACACAGGAAATAGTGGTTTACGCTGCCGTTGTAACGGTTTTCGATACGGCGCAGTTCGCCATAGCGCTCGCCCGGGCTGGTGTTACAGCCGATGCTGCACTGCTGGCAGATGCTCGGGGCAAACTGCATGTCCCACTTACGGTTGTAACGCTCGGAGTGGGTTTTGTCGGTGAATACGCCGGTTGGGCACACTTCTACCAGGTTACCGGAGAACTCGCTTTCCAGCGTGCCGCTTTCCGGACGACCGAAATAGACGTTGTCGTGCGCGCCGTACACACCGAAATCGGTGCCATCCGCGTAGTCTTTGTAGTAACGCACACAACGGTAACAGGCGATGCAGCGGTTCATCTCATGCGAGATAAATGGCCCCAGTTCCTGGTTGTTGTGGGTGCGCTTACTGAAGCGATATTTACGGAAGCTGTGGCCGGTCATTACTGTCATATCCTGCAGGTGACAGTTACCGCCCTCTTCACATACCGGACAATCGTGCGGGTGGTTGGTCATCAACCACTCGACCACGCTTTCACGGAACTGTTTGGCTTCTGCGTCATCGATGGAAATAAAGGTTCCATCGGATGCCGGTGTCATACAGGACATCACCAAACGGCCACGCGTATCGTCCGCGTTTTGGTATTGCTTTACCGCACATTGGCGGCAAGCGCCGACGCTTCCAAGCGCCGGATGCCAGCAAAAGTAAGGAATATCGAGGCCGAGGGAGAGACACGCCTGCAACAGGTTGTCGGCTCCATCTACGTCGTATTCTTTGCCGTCTACATGAATCGTAGCCATAGTCAGCATGCTTCCAAGTGGCCTGCCCATAAGGCAGGCGTTAATCAAAAATTCTGGCCGTGTTTCGGGGCGCGCTCACCGCACCCAGGCAAAGCGGGATTACCAGCGTTGCTTCAACAAGTTGTTTGGCTGAATGCCGCCAACCGCCTGGAGATTGCCCAAGTACTGTGGGGAAATCCCGGCTTCAAACTCTTCACGGAAATATTTAATCGCGCTTTGCAGTGGCTCTACGGCACCTGGCGCATGGGCGCAGAAGGTTTTACCTGGGCCAAGGGAGCGGCACAGCTGCTCGAGGGTTTCGATATCCCCCGGCTGGCCTTCGCCTCTTTCCAAAGCACGCAGGATCTTCACGCTCCACGGCAAGCCGTCACGGCACGGGGTACACCAGCCACAGGACTCACGGGCAAAGAACTCTTCCAGGTTACGCACCAGGGGAACCATGCCGATTTCGTGATCCACCGCCATCGCCAGCGCCGTACCTAAACGGCTGCCCGCTTTACCGATGCTTTCGAAGTCCATTGGCAGATCCAGGTGATCGGCGGTCAGGAAGTCGGTACCCGCCCCGCCCGGCTGCCAGGCTTTAAATTTCAGGCCATCGCGCATGCCACCGGCGTAATCTTCCAGAATTTCACGCGCAGTGGTACCAAACGGCAGCTCCCAGACGCCTGGGTTTTTCACCCGGCCAGAGAAGCCCATCAGTTTGGTACCGGCATCGTTACTCTTACCGGCAGAGATCCCTTTGTACCAGTCCACACCATGCTCGAGGATGGCAGGCACGTTACACAGGGTCTCGACGTTGTTCACGCAGGTCGGTTTGCCCCATACGCCCACGGAGGCTGGGAATGGCGGCTTGGAGCGCGGGTTGGCACGGCGGCCTTCCAGCGAGTTGATCAGCGCCGTTTCTTCACCGCAGATGTAGCGGCCAGCGCCGGTGTGGACGAACAGCTCGAAGTCAAAGCCGCTGCCCATGATATTTTTACCCAGCAGACCCGCTTCTGTCGCCTCGGCAATCGCGCGGCGCAGGTGTACTGCGGCCTCGACGTATTCGCCACGCAGGAAGATGTAACCGCGGTAGGCTTTCAGCGCGAATGCCGAGATCAACATGCCTTCCACCAACAGGTGTGGCAGTTGCTCCATCAGCAGACGGTCTTTATAGGTGCCCGGCTCCATTTCATCGGCGTTACACAGCAGGTAACGGATGTTCATGGATTCGTCTTTCGGCATCAGGCTCCACTTCAACCCGGTGGAGAAACCTGCACCACCACGGCCTTTCAGCCCGGCATCTTTCACCAGGGTGACGATGTCGTCGGCGGCCATGCCTTTAAGCGCTTTTTCCGCGCCCTGGTAACCATTCTTGCTGCGATATTCATCCAGCCAGACCGGCTGTTGGTCATCGCGCAGACGCCAGGTCAGCGGGTGCATTTCGGCAGTACGTTTGATATCGATCATCATTTATACCGCTCCAACAGTTCGACCGCGTTTTCTGGCGTCAGGTGAGCATGAGTATCTTCGTCGATCATCATGTTCGGGCCTTTGTCGCAGTTACCCAGGCAGCAGGTCGGCAACAGGGTGAAACGACCGTCAAAGGTCGTCTGGCCCGGCTTGATGTTGAGTTTCTTTTCCAGCGCGGCCTGAATGCCCTGGTAGCCGTTGATGTGACAAACCACGCTGTCACAGTAACGGATCACGTGGCGTCCTACCGGCTGACGGAAAATCTGGCTGTAGAACGTGGCCACGCCTTCTACGTCGCTAGCTGGGATGCCCAGCACTTCAGCGATGGCATAAATCGCCCCATCCGGAACCCAGCCACGCTGCTTCTGCACGATCTTCAGTGCTTCAATGGAGGCGGCGCGTGGATCCTCGTAATGGTGCTTTTCGTGCTCGATCGCATCACGTTCTTCCGCACTCAGCACAAATGCATCAGCGCCGCTCTGGGGAGCGGCTGCATTGGTGGCCTCAAGCGCATCGTGACTCACGTGAGTGTCTTTAAGATCATGCATAGTTAGCGGTCCACATCTGACATTACAAAATCGATACTACCCAGATAGACGATCAGGTCAGAGACCAGGCTGCCACGGATCACCGCAGGGATTTGCTGCAGGTGAGCATAGCTTGGCGTACGGATCCTGGTGCGATAGCTCATGGTGCTGCCGTCGCTGGTCAGGTAGTAGCTGTTGATCCCTTTCGTGGCTTCAACCATCTGGAATGATTCGTTGGCTGGCATCACCGGGCCCCAGGAAACCTGCAGGAAGTGGGTGATCAGCGTTTCAATATGTTGCAGTGTGCGCTCTTTCGGCGGCGGGGTGGTCAGCGGATGATCGGCCTTGAACGGGCCTTCCGGCATGTTGTTCAGGCACTGCTCAAGAATGCGCAGGCTCTGGCGCAGCTCTTCCACTTTCAGCATCACGCGGGTATAGCAGTCGCTGTTGCCGTCGCCGACCGGCACTTCGAAATCGAAGTTTTCATAGCCGGAGTATGGGCGCCATTTACGCACGTCAAACTCAACGCCGGTAGCACGCAGGCCAGCACCGGTCACCCCCCATTCCAACGCCTCTTTCGCATTGTAAGAAGCAACGCCGACAGAGCGCCCTTTCAGAATGGTGTTGTGCAGTGCGGCTTTCACATAGGAATCGAGACGCTTCGGCATCCAGTCCAGGAAGTCACGCAGCAGGCGATCCCAGCCACGCGGCAGGTCGTGTGCCACACCACCAATACGGAACCAGGCCGGGTGCATACGGAAACCGGTAATCGCTTCCACCAGATCGTACACTTTCTGCCGATCGGTAAAGGCGAAGAACACCGGGGTCATGGCGCCCACGTCCTGGATAAAGGTACTGATGTACAGCAGGTGGCTGTTGATGCGGAACAGTTCAGACAACATCACGCGGATGGTATTGACACGATCCGGCACCACGATCCCGGCCAGCTTTTCCACCGCCAGTACGTAAGGCATTTCGTTTACGCAGCCACCGAGGTATTCGATGCGGTCGGTATACGGGATAAAGCTGTGCCAGGACTGGCGTTCGCCCATCTTCTCTGCACCGCGGTGGTGGTAGCCCACGTCCGGCACACAGTCGACGATGTCTTCACCGTCCAGTTGCAGAATAATACGGAATGCACCGTGCGAAGACGGGTGGTTCGGGCCAAGGTTGAGGAACATGAAGTCCTCGTTCTCGGTGCCACGCTTCATGCCCCACTCTTCCGGCTTGAACTTCAGCGATTCCATCTCCAGATCTTCTTTCTGTTTGGTCAACACAAAGGGATCGAATTCGGTAGCACGCGCCGGATAGTCTTTACGCAGTGGATGGCCTTCCCAGGTCTGCGGCATCATGATGCGCGTCAGATGCGGATGGCCGTCGAAGGTAATGCCGAACATTTCCCAGGTTTCGCGCTCATACCAGTTGGCATTCGGGAAAATCTTGGTTGCTGTGGGCACGTGCAGGTCTTTTTCAGACAGCGCCACTTTCAGCATGATGTCACGATTACGTTCGACAGAAATCAGATGGTAGAAAACAGAGAAGTCCGCGGCAGGCAAGCCTTCACGGTGGGTACGAAGGCGCTCGTCCATGCCATGCAGGTCGAACAGCATGACGTACGGCTTCGGTTGTTTTCTCAAAAACGTCATTACTTCCAGCAACTGCTCAACTTTGACCCATACCACGGGCATTCCGGTACGGGTGGGCTGAACAGTAAAGGCTTCCGGCCCAAAACGGTTGCGCAGTTCGCCGATCACCGGATCATCGAGATGATCTCGGGTATGCCAAGCAGGCAGAGCTTCGTGCGTCGTTAAATCTGTCATAATTTTTTTCACCACACTAAAGGGTTATTTCGCCGCAAGTTCAACTTTCGCTGTGTTAACCAATAGCGCACTAAGATGGACGTTAAATGAACGTCTTAAATCTCGTCAGGCGAGCGAAGGTTGGTTACCGCAATACGCTCGGCGTGCTTACGTTCTTTTTCTGATGGCATATTGGCGCGGTACACGCCCTGATCGCCAACGACCCACGACAGCGGGCGACGTTCTTTGCCAATGGATTCCTGCAGCAGCAGCAATGCCTGCATGTAAGCTTCCGGGCGCGGTGGGCAGCCAGGGATATACACGTCGACCGGCAGGAATTTATCCACGCCCTGGACGACCGAGTAAATATCGTACATGCCGCCGGAGTTGGCGCAGGAGCCCATCGAGATCACCCACTTGGGTTCCAGCATTTGCTCGTACAAACGCTGAATAACCGGGGCCATCTTGGTAAAGCAGGTGCCGGCAACGACCATAAAGTCGGCCTGGCGTGGGGAGGCACGCAATACTTCCGCACCAAAACGCGCCACGTCGTGAACGGCGGTAAACGAGGTCACCATTTCCACATAACAGCACGAAAGGCCGAAGTTATACGGCCAAAGAGAGTTTTTACGCCCCCAGTTCACCATGTCATGCAAAGCATGTTCGAGTTTACCCATGTAAACCGTACGGTGAACCTGCTGCTCAAGGGGATCGCCTACGATCTCCTGTTTTTGCAGGGGATAACGGTCATTCTCACCGTTCGGGTCTATGCGGGTGAGCGTATAGTCCATCTTAATGCCTCGCTGTTACTGCGGATGACTGTTGCTGGCGTTCTTGATGGTACCCGGCTTGCTCAAACGCTTGGAACGCGTTGGAGTCCAATCCAATGCGCCGATACGCACCAGATAAACCAGACCAGCCAATAACACCAAAATGAAAATGGTGGCTTCGATAAAGCCTACCCAACCGCTCTCGCGAATCGAGACCGACCAGGCATACAGGTATAAGGCTTCAACATCGAAAATAACGAAGAACATGGCAACCAGGTAGAACTTGGCGGACAGACGCAGACGCGCCGAACCGACCGAGTCGATCCCTGATTCATAGGGGGTATTTTTGGAGCGAGCCTGGGCTCTCCCACCCAAGAAGAACGCACCCAGCAGCATAAGGCCGCAGAGCCCGATAGCCATGATAAGAAATACGGCGAACGCCCAGTGATGAGCGATGACTTCAATGGTTGTTGACATACTCTATGCTTACTCATCAAAAGTGGCGTCGATCGCTCTGCTCTTGTAACTGGCAGTTAGTGCACCACATCGATTTAAGGGAAGGATAAATAACCACACAAACAGGCTGCTTTACAGAGAGTTAGGCAGTGTTTTACTGTGGGCTTTTTACTCCTTTCTATAACCTTCTGTCAACTTTGACAAAAGTTTCTACACACTAATTTACATACGAAGCATTTAATTAACAGATGATGCGCTTGGCTTAGGCTAAATCGTGTCAGTTGATTGCTCAACGGAAACAGATAGATATAACCCCACAGGCACATTTCACTTTTACTATACCATTCTCTCAGGATTTCCCTGTTGTTCCACTCACTACCTAGGGGTATTTTTTTGATCCAGGACACGTTTCAGGCAGAAATCCTCAAAAAAAGTGTGGCAGTTTAACAATTTTTGTCAATTTCAGGTAAAAAAACGTCAGCGTAAAATAGCAAAATAACCCTATCGACTCCAGGTATTTACTCATTGTTATCACTGCATAAAAAATGAGCAACCTGGGGAGACTGGAACTTCACTTGCTAGAAACCATGAAGAAATACTCATTTAGCATCGAATTTACCTTCAACAGCCTTAAATTTATTATTTCCCTTTTTTTGAGCCAAAAAAAACCTCCGCCGTGGCAGAGGTTTGTAACTTTCAATACGGTCAGCTTAGGGCAAAACGCTACTCTTCGCTATCCGCCAGGCTGGAACCTTCATCGATCACCGAAGATTCGCCGCCGTCGAAATGGTAAATCTCACTGCCGTTTTGCACGGCACTGAAGATCGCCATGGCCAGTTCATTTTCGCACTTCATGTCTTTGCACAGCGCATACTGCGTATCAGGAAGAGGCGGTAAACCCTCCACCGCTCCCAAAACCCGCAGGTCTGGGCTCATCATCTCGATTGGCCGCACGGTGATCCCCAAACCTGCCCGGCAAGCCGCGCGCACCGCAGAAAGCGTTGAGGCCACGTAGGCTATACGCCAAGGAATACCGGCAGCTTCAAGGTGTTTGATCGCCATCGCACGGAACGGGCTTGGCTCATCCATCACCACCAGAGGGATCGGTTCCCCCGCCTGGAAATGGTAATCCGCCGAGCAGTACCACAGCGTTGGAGACGTACGCAGAACAATGTGCGGGTGCCCTTCGGTATCCACGGTGGTGATGGCCAGATCCACTTCGCCGTTCTTCAGCATATCGATCATGAACGGACTACGCTTCACCCGCACATCAATCGCCAGCTTGGGATAGACCGACGTCACGCGGTTTAGCAAGAAAGGCAGAATGGTATCGGCGGTATCATCAGAAGCGCCGATAGTCAGGACACCCTTGATATTGTTGTACATCAAGGAGGCACAGGCTTCGTCATTGAAGCGCAGGATTTTCCTGGCGTAGCCGAGAAGCTGGATACCATGTTCGGTTAACAGCTTATTGCGCCCATGACGGGCGAACAACTCTTTGCCAACCAATTGCTCTAACCGCTGCATTTGTTGACTGACTGCGGACTGAGTACGACAAACGGCAACGGCAGCAGCCGCAAACGTATTCAAATCAGCAACAGCAACAAAAGTTCTTAGCAGATCGAGGTCGAGATTAAGTATCGGACGATTTGCACTTGTCATAGTGTTTTCTTCACTTTTTAAATTCTAATTTACAAACTACCCTGGTGTATTTCTAAGACGCCGCTGAAATGGGCATGCGTCACTTATGACAGTACCCCACTCATTAGAAGAGGGCAAAAAAATTACTTATATTTCGTTATCTGCATCGCTTTTTATCCATGATCTATCGCAACGGCTTATTGATAGTGGTGAAAGTTACGACGAAAAGTGCTTACCTTTATAAGATTTAATAATCCTACTGGGGGCAAAATCCCCCCTTTTCCTCCCGGTTACCGCGATCCCGCCCCGCCAGAGACCATGACGGGATTGTTGTTTTCTGTACAAAATATTAACAACTCTCCGTATATCCAGCGGTTCATCGATTAGGGAATTTAATAAATTCAAGCAGTAATACTTTTGACTATTAAATTGCACCGATATTTACTTAAATAAAATTTAAGTAAATTACTAAAATGGACCTAATGTAATTCTACTTCAACTCAGTGTGGTATTGTCAGCACCGACAAGAAACAAGAATAATCCTACACTGCTATTCTTAAGCGCCTTTGGTGCTTTTCTGGCGCTTGGCGTGCGCCTTTCAGCGGTTAACTGATAAAAACCCCTTACATGACATGCACTTTCAGTGAAATATAAACCTAAAAACAAATTAAAATTCAGATTTAATCACTAGAAAACAAGCAATAAACACGGATACTATCTTAAAAACCGATTTTTGCCGATCGTTTTCACCAAAGCGGTGCATGACCCTTCAAAAGCCGGGCCTCCAGGAGTACATTGAACGGATTGCGGTGTTCCACGGTAGGAACGACCCTATCTTAGCAAAAGGCTCAACTTTCTATGTCACCCATTGAGAAATCCAGCAAACTGGACAACGTCTGTTATGACATTCGTGGCCCGGTACTCAAAGAAGCTAAACGTCTTGAAGAAGAAGGCAATAAAGTCCTCAAACTGAACATTGGCAACCCTGCCCCGTTCGGCTTTGATGCTCCTGATGAAATTCTGGTCGACGTGATCCGCAATCTGCCAACGGCACAAGGCTACTGCGACTCCAAAGGGCTTTACTCGGCGCGCAAGGCGATCATGCAGCACTACCAGGCACGTAACATGCGTGACGTGACCGTTGAGGATATCTACATTGGCAATGGCGTTTCTGAGCTAATCGTGCAATCCATGCAAGCACTGCTGAACATCGGTGACGAAATGCTGGTGCCTGCGCCAGACTATCCGCTGTGGACCGCCGCCGTGTCGCTTTCCAGCGGCAAGGCCGTGCACTATATGTGCGACGAAGAATCTGGCTGGTTCCCGGATCTGGACGATATTCGCAGCAAAATCACCCCACGCACCCGCGGCATCGTGATCATTAACCCGAATAACCCCACCGGTGCGGTCTACAGCAAAGAGCTGCTGGAACAGATCGTCGAGATCGCCCGCCAGCATGACCTGATCATCTTTGCCGATGAAATCTACGACAAGATCCTCTACGACGAGGCACAGCATCACTCCATCGCCGCATTGGCCCCGGATCTGCTGACCGTCACCTTTAACGGCTTGTCCAAAACCTACCGCGTTGCCGGTTTCCGGCAGGGCTGGATGGTGCTCAACGGGCCGAAGAAACATGCCAAAGGCTATATTGAAGGGCTGGAGATGCTGGCTTCCATGCGTCTGTGCGCCAACGTGCCAATGCAGCATGCGATCCAGACGGCACTGGGAGGTTACCAGAGCATCAGCGAATTTATTCAGCCTGGTGGCCGCCTGTATGAACAACGCGACCGCACCTGGGAGCTGCTAAACGAAATCCCTGGCGTTTCCTGTGTGAAACCTCAGGGGGCGCTCTATATGTTCCCACGCATCGACGCCAAGCGCTTTAACATCCGCGATGACCAGAAACTGGTGCTGGATCTGCTGTTGCAAGAGAAGGTGTTACTGGTACAGGGCAGCGCGTTCAACTGGCCTTACCCAGACCATGTCCGTATCGTTACTCTGCCCCGCGTGGATGAATTGGAAATGGCGGTGGGCAAACTGGGCCGCTTCCTGGAAACCTATCACCAATAATTTTGCCGGGTGCGGTTCGCTGCGCCCGTTTCTCTGATTGGCACTGACTTCGTAGGGGCGACGCATGCTGCGCCCGTTTCTCCGGTTGGCGCAGATATCGTATACTGCGCTTCTACAGATCCAAAGAGAGAACATCATGAGCCAGAGCCACTTCTTTGCCCACCTGTCCCGTTTGAAACTGATTAGCCGCTGGCCGCTGATGCGCAATGTGCGTACCGAAAACGTTTCCGAACACAGCTTGCAGGTCGCCTTTGTCGCCCATGCGCTGGCAGCGATCAAAAACCGCAAGTTTAACGGCAATCTGAATGCCGAACGCGTGGCGTTGTTGGCGATGTATCACGATGCCAGCGAAGTGCTGACCGGCGATATGCCCACTCCTATCAAGTATTACAACCCGCAGATTGCCCACGAATACAAAAAAATCGAGAAGATTGCCCAGCAAAAACTGCTGGAAATGCTGCCGGAAGAGCTACAGGACGATTTCCGTTCGATCCTGGATGAGCACCATCACAGCGAGGACGAAAAGCTGATCGTGAAACAGGCCGATGCGCTTTGCGCATATCTGAAGTGCCTGGAGGAACTGTCGGCGGGGAATAATGAGTTCAAGCTGGCCAAGGCACGCCTGGAGAAGACGCTGGGGCTGCGTCACAGCCCGGAAATGGATTATTTTATGCAGGTCTTTATCCCAAGCTTCAGCCTTTCGCTGGATGAAATCAGCAGCGACTCACCAATGTGAACCTGGAGCCAGGTGCTTTGATAACACACCTGGCAGTCTGCGATACCTTAGCCGCAGGTCGTGCCTTCCGGCATTTCCACCGTGAATTCCTCTCAACCACCGAGCGTAAATCGATATGCTGGAAGGTTTGCGTGACCAGGAAGCGGTAAATTTTATCCAGTGGGCATTGTGAGAGAGCCACTCATGTATCTCGCACATCCGGACAGCGACAACAGAGAAGCTAAAGTAAGGGTTATAAATCCATGTCTCATTTTCATGGCAACCCCAGAAGGATCGCTAAACTAAGCCAGGGCGACACGGGTCGCCGTAAAGCCTCAACGAGCTGCAGCATGAGCCGATAAAATGCCAAAACGCTTTATGGTTTCGGTCGTTAGCTACTTCATCGTATTCTCAAAAAAAGATAAAGCGTCTTTTCTCAATCCTGACATAAAACGCAAACTGTGTGCTTAAAACGCATACAACCAAGGCACCAGGATCACGCTGACAATCATCACCAGCACGGTAAACGGCACCCCAATTTTCAGAAAATCGCCAAACTTGTAGTTCCCCGGCCCCAACACCAGCGTATTGACCGGCGATGACACCGGCGTCATAAAGGCGGCGGAGGCGGCAATAGCGATAATCATGGCAAACGGATAAGGCGAAACGCCCATTTCGCGGGCCGCGGCGATGGCTATTGGTGCCATCAATACCGCAGTGGCAGTGTTGGAGATAAACAGCCCTATGGTGGCGCACAGGACAAACAGACAGGCCAGCATGACGTGCGGCCCGGCATCACCGGCAACGTCCATCAACCCACGGACGATCAGATCTACCCCGCCCGTTTTCTGCAACGCCTGGGCAAAGGGCATCATACCGACGATCAAAATGATACTCGGCCAATGGATCGCCTTATAGGCACTTTCCATATCGATGCAGCGAAAGCGCCCCATCAACAGGCAAGCGATCAGTGCGGCAATCGGATTGGGGATCTCGTCGGTCAGCATCATCGCCACCATCAGCGCCAGACAGAACAACGCATGAGGAGCCTGGGTGATAGCCGGTGCCACTTCGTCCACTTCGGCAGGCAGGTTCAAGACGATAAAGTCATGGGTTTTTGCCTGCAACTGGCGGATTGCTTTCCAGTCGCCGATCACCAACAGAATGTCCCCCAGGCCCAGAGGCTCATCCACCAGCTTGCCTTGCAGGGTTTCACCATTGCGGCGGATGCCGACCACGTTGAGATCGTAACGGCTACGGAAAGTGGCATCGCGCACGCTTTTCCCCAGCAGAGCCGACTCAGGAATTAACGAAACTTCGGCCATGCCCACGTTGCGCGACTGTTCGGAGAAATATTCCCCCCGCAGCACCATAGGCTCAAGTTGTTGCTCACTACAGAACTGACGCAAATCGATATCGCAATCCGTCATGTCGATCAGCAGAACGTCCCCTTCGCGCAGCTCCGTGCTGCCGAAGGCGCTGATCATCACCCGGCGAAAACGCTTCCAGCGCTCGATGCCGATAACGTTGGCGCTGTAACGCGCGCGCAAATGCAGCTCATCCAGCGAACGGCCAATCAGTGGCGAACCGCTGCGCACCGCCAAACGACGCGCCCGCCCGGTGAGCTTGTAGTCGCGGATTAAATCGCGGAAAGTCCGGCGCTCCCAGGCCGACTTGGTCTTGGTGCCGCCGCTGTCGCCGAGCCAACGGCGCGCAATCAGCATATACCCCACGCCCAACAGCAACACCACCAAACCAATTGGCGTGACGCCAAAGAACCCGAACCCCGTGATGCCTTCACGCACCAGTTCGCTGTTGACCACCATATTCGGCGGCGTAGCGACCAGCGTCATCATGCCGCTGATCAAACCGGCGAAGCTCAACGGCATCATCAGGCGCCCTGGGGAGATTTTCATGCGTACCGCGACGCTAAGCACCACGGGAATAAAGATGGCTACCACCCCGGTTGAGCTCATAAAGGCCCCCAGCCCGGCAACGGTAAACATCAGCAGCATCATCATCCTGGTTTCACTGCTGCCCGCCACCCTCACCAACCAGTCGCCAACCTGATAGGCCACCCCGGTACGTACCAGCCCTTCGCCAATGACGAACAGAGCGGCAATCAAAATAACGTTAGGATCGCTGAAGCCAGCCGTTGCCTCTTGCAGACTCAAGGTTCCACTGAGCACAAACGCGATGATCACCAACAGCGCCACCACATCCATACGCAGCTTGTTGGTGGTAAACAGCACAATGGCTATTAGCAGTAAACTCAAAACCCAAAGCAATTCGCTGTTCAAAATGGCCTCATTCTGCAGTGATCCCGGCATAAGAAATTAGCATAAAAAAACCCCGCCGATGCGGGGTCTAATCAAATTGGGGTAAGAATGTGCAGATTAAGCAATAAGTTCGATGACTGCACCCTGCTCGGAACGGGTTAGCCTGAGCTGTTCCAATGAGGAGAGGATCAGATCCACCTGGTCCAATTTCGGTGCGTCTGCCGGTGCATTGACCGCAATCACCTGGCAACCTGCTGCCAAGCCGGAAAGGATCCCGGCAGGAGCATCTTCCACCACCACACAGTCCTGCGGAGCCAACCCAAGGCTTTTTGCCCCTAACAGGTAGGCGTCTGGATGTGGTTTACCCTGTTTGACCTGCTCACAGGTGATAAATACCTCCGGAAGCGGCACCCCGCCGGCAATACGGCGTGCGCTGGCCACTGGCACGGACCCCGAGGTGACGATTGCCCAAGGTATCCCCAACGCATTGATCCGCTCCAGCAGGGCCAATGCACCTGGCAGGGCGTGGACGCCGTCGGTATCTTCTGCTTCCATCTGCTCAAGCAGTGTGAACTCATGCTGCAGCTCGGCCTCGGTGGCATTCGGCATAAAGTGACGCAGCGAGGTGATCGCCTGTTTTCCGTGGATAAAGTCCAGCACCTGTTGCGGGCTGATGCCATGGCGTTCAGCCCAATGCGTCCAGGCTCGCTCTACCGCCGGTAATGAATCTACTAACGTTCCATCAAGATCGAACAGAAAACCCTTACACTCCACGGGAAACCCCTCTACGTTTAATCAGGCATTGATGATTTGCGCAATCTCGACGGCGCTCAAATGATACTGGCGTGGGCAGGATAACCAGATACCCAGCATGCGCTGGTATTTTTCCCACATTTTGGTTTGGGCGTTAAACCCGTGGCTACCAGAATCGAAATGAGTATACCGCCCTTCCGTGTTCACCAGGAAACGCACATAGCTCAGGTAACGCGCTTCGGTTGCTGCATCAAAACCCAGGAATGCCAGGCGACGCGCGTCCAGCCCCTGGCGATCCTTGAGGTTCTCCCAGGACACCTGGAGCGCATGGTGCATTTCCATGATATTGATGATGGTGCGGCACACTTCTTCACTCATCTCACCAAAATCACGATCCAGCTCGCGCATTTGCAAACCAAAACCGCGCTCGATGATCGTCTGCAAGCGGCGGTAGCGCTCCGCATTGTCCGGATCGAGCATGGTCATCATCTTGTATTGATTCGACAAAATCAGCCGTTGGGCGTGAGTCATTTCCATTTCATTGTCCTCAGTTCTGCAAATTAACCAGAGCATCGCATGACTTCAGTATGGCGTGGAATCACAACTAAACCTTTCTTTGATTTGAACCGGGATATTCGTCGAATGTGGGTCGCAGCCAGACATGATCCGGACACGAATTTGCGGCATAAAGCCAGCAAGGCCGGTGAGATCCCGGCCCAGTGGCACTTAAAGATCGTCGAGGAAGGTTTTGTCCAGCTGTTTGAAGGCTCGCTTCAGCACGTCCGCCAGCGCCTGGTAGGTTGGCGTCCCTTCGACGGGGGCAATCGCCTGCCCGGCTTCCGCCAGCTTGTTACGGACCTCATGGAACCATTGCAGCAAGGTTGGCGGCAACGGCGTCACGGAACGACGCCCCAACCACCACAGCCCCTGCATCGGCAGGCTACAGGCGAACAGTGCGGTAGCAATCGCCGGGCCAAGCTGACCGCCGAGCGCAATCTGCCAGGTCAGGGTAAAAATCGCCAACGGTGGCATAAAGCGAACGGCAAAGCGGGTAGCGCGCGCCACGCGGTTCTCAGGGAAAAGCGGTGCCAGCCGTTTGTCTGCTGGCCAGGTTTTCATGTAATGCTGCCCGCGCTGGAATATCTGAAACCAGCTTACGGAACCGGATGGTCTGCCCGTCATTGCGCACCTCAACTTCACGTATAAAAAATAGAATATTCTTGCAAACACACCAACAAAAAAGTTGAAGCTTTAAATTTATTTTGTGTTTGTGACGGGCTATCGGTATCCTAAGCCGGCCATGTGCCGGTAGAAGATGACAGAAGATTTGTCAACTTTTAGCCCTATCTCCCTAATCCTGCCGTTGGCGGCCATGTGGGGCTAGGAAGCGGTAAAAATCAGGATCGCTTAAACCGCAGAGAAATCATCGGTTTTTTCATCATTGTGTCCTTTGTATCACTGACATGATGTTAATCATAAATGTCAACGGCATTATGCGCTACGCTTGTTGTCTGATTGACGTTTTATTCACCACGTGTTTTTGGGTCTTCCTTAATACCAACACGAACTATAAGTAGGTACTTCCATGTCGAGTAAGCTAGTACTGGTCCTTAACTGCGGCAGTTCTTCCCTGAAATTCGCCATCATCGATGCAGCCAACGGTGAAGAATACCTCTCTGGCCTAGCCGAGTGCTTCCATCTTCCTGAAGCCCGTATCAAATGGAAAATGGATGGCGGTAAACAAGAAGCGGCCCTGGGTGCCGGCGCAGCGCACAGCGAAGCGCTGAACTTCATTGTTAATACTATTCTGGCACAAAAACCAGAGCTTTCCGCCCAGTTGACCGCTATCGGCCACCGCATCGTGCACGGCGGCGAGAAGTTCACGGCTTCTGCCGTCATCAACGACGAAGTCCTGCAGGGTATCAAAGATTCGGTACCTTTTGCACCACTGCATAACCCGGCTCACCTGATCGGTATTGCTGAAGCGTTGAAATCCTTCCCTAATCTGGCTGATAAAAACGTTGCCGTGTTTGACACCGCGTTCCATCAGACCATGCCGGAAGAGTCCTACCTGTATGCCCTGCCGTACAGCCTGTACCGCGACCATGGCGTTCGTCGCTACGGCGCACACGGCACCAGCCACTTCTACGTGACGCAAGAAGCCGCGAAGGCGCTGAACAAGCCGGTTGACGAAGTTAACATCATCACCTGCCATCTGGGCAACGGCGGTTCCGTAACCGCAGTGCGCAACGGTAAGTGTGTTGATACTTCCATGGGTCTGACCCCGCTGGAAGGCCTGGTAATGGGTACCCGCAGTGGTGACATCGATCCAGCCATCATCTTCCACCTGCACGACGCCATGGGTATGAGCGTTGACCAGATCAACAAGATGCTGACCAAAGAGTCTGGCCTGCTGGGCCTGACCGAAGTCACCAGCGACTGCCGTTACGTTGAAGACAACTATGACACCAAGGCCGATGCCAAGCGCGCCATGGACGTCTTCTGCCACCGTCTGGCCAAGTACATCGGTGCCTATAGCGCCCTGATGGAAGGCCGTCTGGATGCCGTGATCTTCACCGGTGGTATCGGTGAGAACGCCGCGATGGTACGTGAGCTGACCCTGGACAAACTGGGCCTGCTGGGCTTTGAAATCGATCATGAACGCAACCTGGCTGCCCGCTTCGGCAAATCAGGCAACATCACCAAAGACGGCAGCCGTCCGGCACTGGTGATCCCGACCAACGAAGAATTGGTCATCGCGCAAGACGCTTCCCGTCTGACCGCTTAATGCTCTCCACACCGTCAGCCCAGGCTGGCGGTGTTGTTTTGAGCCTGTCATCTTTGTCTGCGCCCCCGTTGCAGGCAGAAAACCGTGAAGAGGACTATTCTGTGTCACGTACAATTATGTTGATCCCCACAGGCACCAGCGTCGGTCTGACCAGCGTCAGCCTGGGTGTCATCCGCTCCATGGAGCAAAAAGGCGTTCGCCTGAGCGTGTTCAAACCTATTGCCCAACCGCGTACCGGCGGCGATTCCCTCGACCAGACCACCACCATCATCCGCAGCAACTCGACCATTCCGGCGGCCGAACCCCTGCGTATGAGCTACGTTGAGGGCCTGTTGAGCTCCAACCAGCAGGACGTGCTGATGGAAGAGATCGTGGCTCGTTACCACGAAAACACCAAAGACGCAGAAGTGGTGCTGATCGAAGGCCTGGTGCCTACCCGTAAGCATCAGTTCGCCAACTCGCTGAACTACGAGATCGCCAAAACGCTGAACGCAGAGATCGTCTTTGTGCTGGCACTGGGCAACGATTCTCCAGCCCAGTTGACCGAGCGCATCGAACTGGCTCGCTCCAGCTTCGGCGGCAGCAAGAACAAAAACATTACCGGCGTGATCATCAACAAGCTGAACGCTCCGGTGGACGATCAGGGCCGTACTCGCCCAGACCTGTCCGAAATCTTTGACGACTCCACCAAGGCCAGCGTAGCCAACGTCGATCCTGCACAGCTGTTTGCCAACAGCCCGCTGCCGGTGTTGGGTTGCGTACCGTGGAGCTTCGAACTGATCGCTACCCGTGCCATTGATATGGCCCGCCACCTGAAGGCGCGAGTGATCAACGAAGGTGACATCATGACCCGCCGGGTGAAATCTGTGACCTTCTGTGCGCGCAGCATTCCGCACATGCTGGAACACTTCCGCCCAGGTTCCCTGTTAGTCACTTCTGCCGACCGTCCGGACGTGCTGGTTTCAGCCTGCCTGGCCGCGATGAACGGCGTAGAAATTGGTGCCATCCTGTTGACCGGCGGCTACGAGATCGATGCCTCCATCAACAAGCTGTGTGAGCGCGCCTTTGAAACGGGCCTGCCGGTGTTCATGGTTGACACCAACACCTGGCAGACCTCGCTGAGCCTGCAAAGCTTCAACCTCGAAGTGCCTTCAGACGACCATCAGCGTATTGAGAAAGTACAGAACTACGTGGCCAGCCACATCAACGCCGACTGGATCGAGTCCCTGACCGCCACTTCTGAGCGTTCACGTCGTCTGTCTCCACCGGCGTTCCGTTATGAGCTGACCGAGCTGGCACGCAAAGCGGGTAAACGCATCGTGCTGCCGGAAGGCGACGAGCCACGCACCGTGAAAGCGGCGGCCATCTGTGCCGAACGTGGTATCGCAGAATGTGTGCTGCTGGGTAACCCAGAAGAGATCAAACGCGTTGCCGCCGCGCAGGGCGTTGAGCTGGGTAAAGGCATTGAGATCGTCGATCCGGTTGCCGTGCGTGAACTCTATGTGCCGCGTCTGGTTGAGCTGCGCAAGAGCAAGGGCATGACCGAAGTGGTCGCACGTGAGCAGTTGGAAGACAACGTGGTTCTCGGCACCCTGATGCTGGAGAAAGGCGAAGTTGACGGCCTGGTTTCCGGTGCCGTTCACACCACCGCCAATACCATCCGCCCACCGTTGCAGTTGATCAAAACCGCACCGGGCAGCTCCCTGGTTTCTTCCGTGTTCTTCATGCTGCTGCCTGACCAGGTTCTGGTCTACGGTGACTGCGCGATCAACCCGGATCCAACCGCTGAACAGCTGTCTGAAATCGCCATTCAGTCCGCCGATTCCGCAGCCGCATTCGGTATCGAACCACGCGTAGCGATGATCTCTTACTCTACCGGTAATTCCGGTGCGGGTAGCGACGTTGAGAAAGTGCGTGAAGCGACCCGTCTGGCACAGGAAAAACGCCCGGATCTGATCATCGATGGCCCACTGCAATATGACGCAGCGATCATGGCCGACGTGGCCAAATCCAAAGCGCCTAATTCGCCAGTGGCCGGTCAGGCGACCGTGTTCATCTTCCCGGATCTGAACACCGGTAACACCACTTATAAAGCGGTGCAGCGTTCTGCTGACCTGGTCTCTATCGGGCCAATGCTGCAAGGCATGCGCAAGCCGGTGAACGACCTGTCCCGTGGTGCTCTGGTTGACGACATCGTCTATACCGTAGCCCTGACGGCGATCCAGTCGGCTCAGGCTGATGCACAGGCAGCTAAAGCCTGATGAGACAAAGGTGCCACTACGGCACCTTTAGACTCTGGTAATACCCATAACGGCCTGGTGATCATCACCGGGCCGTTTTATTTTTGGCGTCAACAAAGAGTAAGCAATGCACCTCCTGATGCCCCTCACCCTAACCCTCTCCCACAGGGAGAGGGGACCGATCGAGTGGATCTGAAAATTCGGTGGCTCACCTTGGATGAGGGAGCGCTCGAGTCTGCTTAGATCACCTATTTACCTCCAACAGGATACGGGCTATCAGCTCCCTCTCCCTGCGAGGGTTGGAGGTAAATCTGTTGAGATTATCTATTTACCTCCAACAGGGTACGGGCTATCAGCTCCCT
>NZ_JBNDIN010000022.1:0-49986 GCF_050434425.1 Serratia sp. 2723 | reverse complement strand
CGGTGGCATCAGCGCCCTGGCCTTCGATGTCCACGTCACAGGTGCTGTCAGTCAGCAGGCCATTAAACGTAATGGTACCGGTTGAAGCAGCCTGTGCAGAAGCAGCCAAACCCAGTGCAGCCAGCAGAGAAAGACTAACAATTGTTTTTTTCATCTTTAAAACGTCCTTTATAGATCGAGTATCATTACCATCATGGTAATACTTGGTGTGTAAATGGGGGTGTAGCGAACAATAAGCGTCTTATATATTCGTCATACCTCCTTTTTTAAACGTAAAGCTACGTTCAAACCTGCTGCCCGTTAATACAGCAACCTTTAACGAGCGATTAAATGCTCTGATTAGGTTAAAACTATCTTCAGTGCAGCCCGAGAATTTTAACCTTCAGCATCAATTCCTGATTGCTGAATACGCCCAACCGCTTCATCGAATTACGCTTGTGGGCACTGATTGTTTTAATACTTTTGTGGGTCAACTGCGCGACCCATTAGCAGTTAATTAGTTATAAAAACCATTCCAGCCAGATTAACTAATTTTCACACCACCATTGATCAGGAGGGGGTAATTAGCATAAAAAGTCAAAATTATACACTTTCTGTGTTAAGTGCTTTTTTCAATATTAAGTTAAATAAAATCAATCATCTTACCTTCGTCTGTGGTGATAAATGAATCCACACTATCACGCTGTTCTCATCAGTTGCCTGACACCCTGTTCTGACGTTCATGCCGGTGTCAGCGGCGTTGGATGAGATAAATATTAGGGGAGGACTGGAAATAGTCGTAATTAATTTTTTTTATTTAAACTTATTAAATGGGGCCCGCCGGGTGGGACAGGGCGTCAGTACGCGGGCGGATAGTTGCTGGCAGAGTTGGAGGCAAGTGGTGCTGGTTAAAAATTCGCAACCAACTGTATTTTATGAATTAATAAATATTATTAAGAAAAATCGCTGCATCCTGGAGAGGCTGATACATTGTCAGGGTGGGCTACAGACAAGGGAGGGGGCGGAGGTGAAAAGGAAACATTTTTATGTCAGGTCATTGAAAATACTGGTAATAATGCCAATTAGTAGAACATGTGTTTTTCGATGAAGGCCCGATGACCTTTTCATGCCCCTCAATCGACCGTGAGAAACAGACTGTTTTACGGGCAAGGCGCGGGTAAATAGCAGATGCTCCAGCCTGTACATTCAGGGGAAATCACCAAAGTCATTATAATCATAATAGAGCTTGATAAGCCCCGGATGCTCCTAGCAGGTACTTTCTCGTTGAGCATATCGGAAAAGGATCTCTGGTCGACTGATGTTCAACTGTGCAGCAATGTAAAAACGGATGCATGAGGGAAAGAAGAACGAACCTCGAAACGTTAAATACCTATGGCCAGGCCAGTGCTAGCAGGTCGTGCTGATGGGAGCGCAACGTTCACAATAAATTATTATTGAACTCGTTAATGACAGCATGACCATCGGCCAGGAGACCGAGGCATGTGATAGATTACGGGTGAACTGAGGTATGAAATGAATACAGAGGCATTATCCTCATGAAATACAGACAACCTTATGGCGCGATGACATATTTGTGATGGCGCAACCTCCCGTGATAACCCCACACTTTATTCATAAATCATTCATACGGGGCTTCATCGTCCCCATTCCTGACGAATATTCCAGCATTAAACATACTCCGTCATCGAAATCAGCCCACCATTACCGCCGGTCATGTCAATCATGTGATTAATACTAGAGACGCAAGCACTGCTGCCAAGATCTTCGATCACTGTTGAAACGATACCCCGGTGAGCTGCACCCTGTACAGCCCCTTCCCCGTTTAGTGCGGGGGATCGCATCGTGTAGCTGGCCAAAAAAGGTCTATCTGAAAATGTCCAGCGAAGTCTCCAGAAAAATAGAATTATTTTTATACCGGTGTTTCCGACCTTACCCGAAAACGGAAACGAGGATCCTAGACGGAAAGAAAAAACGCGCCACTGACGGTCAGCGGCCTAGGCAAGCCGGACACACCTCAATTAAACAAGCCAACTGCAGTGCGTCACAACTCCCCTTACCCACCCAGATCACAGACAATCCCCGCCATTTTGTATACGCTCGAATACCGACTCCAGACCAGACGTTGAGATGCCTTGGTGAACAGTTTTGACCTGTCATTGTTGAAATATATTCAGGAACACAGCCCGGTGTTAATCGAGGATGTCACCTCCAGGTTTGGCAAAACCACGTCGACGCTGAAGCGCTCCATGAAGGAGATCAACGAGTTCCTGGAACCAGATTGCCACCTGCATATCGATGGGCTGTGGATCGTCACAGCGATCGGCTACCGGGAATACATCGCCTTTCTGGAGCAGATCCCGTTTAACCGCTACATCACCACCACCGATGAACGCATTAAAGATCTCAGCGTGGCGCTCTGCCTGCAGGACGTGGTAAACAAAAGCGAGTATTACCGCAAGTTTAACGTCAGCCCAACCACGCTCAAAAACGATAACCAGGCGCTATCGGCATTTTTACAGGCCAATCATCTCACCGTTACCGCCATTCCCAAACAGGGCTCGCGGCTGGATGGCGACGAGATCCTGCTGCGCATCGCCATTTGCCTGACGATCCTGAAAACCATCGAGATCGGCGAAGATCACCTGCTGGTGCCCCACAAAGCCAACGAGCCGATTAACCGCTCCATTGCCACGCAGTTCTTAAAGGTGTGCCAGCAGGAAATCAGCGCCGCCGCCGAACTGTACCAACAGCGGCTGAGCCAGCGGATCACGCTGGGCTATAACAGCAAAAAATACTTCCTGGTGTATATGAGCATTGCGCTACACCGCATGCGACGCGGGCATTTCATCACCCACAGCGATAACCTGAGCTTTATTCAATCCTCTGACTTTGGGCTGCTGGATGGCGAGCACGAAAATCGCTTTCTCGACCTGCTGATTTCATCGCTGACCTACACCTGGCGGCCATTTGATATCTACGATCCCACGCTGATTACGCTCGTTGGCCGCCTTTGTGAAACCCTGGCCCCGTTGCTGCGGGCAGAAATCCACAACCGTTCGCCCTTCTTCGCCGAGATCTACCAGTTCGTCTATTCGACCATCGTACAAAACAAGTTCAATCTCTACTTTGACGATAAAAAGCTGCATCAGGTGCAGACCCGGCACGCGCTGCTCTATCAGGGCGTCACCCAGGCTACCGCGCCCATCGCGCAGCACTATCAAACCACCTTTTCGCCGGTGCATCTGTCCACGCTGGTGTTGATCCTGAAGAAATATGAGCTGCAAAACCGAGTCCACAGCGAGGAGAAAAAACGCGTCATTATCGTGACCAACTCTTCGGAAAGTAAGGTGGGCTATTTCAAAGAGGTGTTGAAGTCGCACTTCCATATTGAGATTGTTGGCTACTTGAATATCAATGAGATACACACGCTCAAGCAGATCCCCTTTGATTTGCTGATCACCTTCACCAATAAAATCTCGAGCTATCTGAAGTATTATCAGTGGGATTACATCAAGGTGAATTTCTATCTCAGCCGCGATGATATCTCGCTGCTCAGCCAGCACGGGCTTTCCCGGGCGAAGAAGAAGATCCCGGCAGAGGGGTTTATTCAGGAGATTGAAGGATTGGATCGGCAGCAGCTGCGCGCCGTGCTAGAACAGAGATATCCTGACTTTTTCATTTGATCGGGAACAACCACCAGCCTTGGCCGGTGGTTGTTTTATCGCGTTATAACTCTAGAAATCGATTTTTAACTTGGCGTAAAAGCCGTTTGAAGTGATATCGCTATTATAGGCACCGGTATATGACAGACCGAAGGTGGTTGCTTTACCGAGCTTGGTTTCAATACCTAACCCCACGCCAACCAGGTTAGACAATTTGCCCCCCTGGATCCTGGCTACTCCGCTATCGGCAAGAGACATTGTCGCTTCTGGAGTAGTGTCACCGAAGAAGTGGGTACCATACAGATCGCCTTTCACTGCCATATCCAGGTTAGCCAAGGTAAATGGCACCGCGGTGCGCACGCCAAGGGTGGTGACCTGCAGATCCTGGTTATCAACGTTGGTGGTAAACACCATATTGTTAACCGTTTCCACATAGCCATCGGATTTGATATGCATCCAGCTGATACCGAAATAAGGCTCAACGGAATAGCTATCGGTATTGAATCCTGAATAGGCCGCTTCTGCAAACAGCTGGGTAATATCCACATCTGGGGAAACAGAATTTGTGTCAACCTGATCGAGGACTCTCAAAGTACGATTAGCATCACGATCCTGCCTGGTGTACATCGCACCATAATTCAGTGAAACCGCATCAGCGATTTTGGAAACGCCGTAAACCCCGAAGTGCAGGTCGTCACTGTCGATTTTACCGCTGCTTCCCCCTTTGAAATCGGTTCTACCCGCCCCGAAGTACAGCCCGAGTTTAGTGCCGCTGCTTACATCGATTTCACTGCCGATTAAGGTAGCGAAGAAATCGACGTCCATGCTCGATTGACCATAATCCACATTAGACCAGCTACCTATAGGCGCCATCCAGAAGCGACCCGAACCATCGGCCGTTTCGACATAACGCCCTCCCCCTATGCCAACCGCCTGATCCTTGATAACGCGAGACATCGTCATTGAATTAACGATGCTGGCATTTTGCGTATTGAGGTACATATCACTGCCGAGTGAATTGTAGGTATCACTAACCTCCTCACCAGATGCCATGAGCAAGGAGTTGAAAAGCGTCCCCCTACCCGTACCCTCAATCGTATTGGCAATCGAGCGGCCATTATGGTTTGAAGCGTACGAGGCAAACGTCACATCATCATTGCGGCCAAAACTGGCGGTGAGGGCATTACCAGAAACCTCGACCTGGGTGTTGAAGAACGCGTACTGAGGTGTGGCAATGGCCTTATCAACACCGGTTAAGGCATCAGCGGTGACCGTGCCAACAGCGACGGTGCCATTATTAAACACGTCTGCGTACACGTCCCTGTCGTTGGAACCCACAGTAATCATCGAACCGTCGTTAAAGGTCAACTGACCCACATTGACATGTTCATCCGTGCTGACGACGTAAGTGCCCCCGGCATTGACGTCAATATTAGCCTTATGGCTTGCTGTCGATGTCAATTGCCCCTTCAGCGTAAACGTATCGTTATAGTGGCCAATGACCCCGAACTTACCGCCATTCACCGCCACGGTGCCGCTACCAAAGGATTCAGTGAAGCCATACAGGGCGCCGTTCTCCACGGTGGTATTCCCCTGATAGCTGTTATCACCGGTCATGACCAACGTACCCGCACCGAGTTTAACCAGGGAACCGGTATAGAGATCGGCGCCAATTTTGGCCTCAATAGCAGCAGCACGCGCAGCGTAATAGTCTTGCCGCCATTTTTCCGCATCCTCCTGGCTAACGATATGATCCGTCGGATCGCTGTTACCGTCATTGACTATGAAACTGTTACCCAGCTCATAGGCTCCACCAGCCGCAATACCCTGATTTTTATAGTTCTGTAGCCAGGCCAAATCTTCTTGTTTACGCGCATCCAGCGCTTGCTGGCTGATGTTATTACTCCAGACATCAAGCGGTGTTGTGGCCATGTTGTATTCAACCTTGCCAAGGAACTGACCGGGCCCATACATACCTTTATCAAGATCGGGCACTCCCCAGCCGTAGCGAACATCGGGAACACCGTCAGCCGCAGTCCAGTTGGCCAACGTACTACCGTCTGGGTTCTGGTGGCTGGCGGTGGTGAACATCACATCACGAACCTGAAGAGCGCTCATATCCTGATAGCGTGAAAGCAGTACGCCCATGGCACCAGCCACATGGGGAGCCGACATGGAGGTACCTGATGAGTTCCCCCAGCCCGGAGCCCCGGTTGTCGCATTCACCGTGGTTGAGTAGATACCATTTCCCGGCGCAGCCACGGTCCACCATTTGGCCTCACCAGCCTCATTCCAGGTATAAGAGAGGGAGTATTTATCGGTACCGGTTACCCGTTGCAACCCGGCAACAGCAATCCAGTGCTGCTCGGCTTCAGGGTGATAATAAGGGTAAAGTGCACGATAGAATGGATTGGCAAAATCGCGGTTGCCCGTGGTAAATATCTGCACCACCGTGGTGCCTTTCACGGCATCATAGGCAGCATCAACAAAGGACGGATTATCTCCGTAGACTTTATTGAAATAAAAGTACTCATATTCTGACTGGGTCATGTTATTGGCCGGGATATGCACCCCGGTATTGCCACCGTCACTGCCGGTTGACCCGTTGTCGACAATACGAATGTTGGTGCCCCAGCTGTTGTTAATCACCTCTGCACCGGAATCAACCAGCGCTTTCCAACCGGTATAGAAGTACTGATAATCCTGGAACGGGCCATAGTTATTGCTATCCGTGCCACCGGTATTAGCGACATAAATATTGGCGCCCCAGGCAACACCGTGCATGCCTTCACCATCACGATTAGCCCCAACGGTGCCGGTTACGTGGGTTCCATGGCCATCGTTAACACCGGCTACCCATTGGCCACTGATATCAAATGCTTCGCCCTCGATATATTCGCCTTGTAACCCCGGTGCCGACTGTGGGTAACGCAAACCGGACGAACCGTAGATGCCATTAGCCTGGACGGCATGGAAGCGATCGCCGTTAAGATCTTGATGAATAAATAACAGAGCACCAGAATCCATTACGCCAACGTTAACCCCTTGCCCAGAGAATCCCAGCGCATAGGCGCTGGATGCCTTCATCGCAGTTATGCCCCAATCCTTGCTGTACTCCTCGGTTTCCCAACTGGCTTTATCGCCAATCTGTCCTGTTTCCACATAAGCTGCGGTGGCCACACCGGCCATCGGCGAGATTGCGGCGGAAATGGTCAAGGCAATGAGTGACTTGTTAAGTGTTACTTTTTTCCCCTGGTTTTGATTTATTTTGTTGGGTTGTTGACAAGCCTTGTGAAAAAATACCTTTGAAATCAAATTCATGCTGATATTCCTTTCAGTAATGCTCACAGAGATATTTCTTTGTGCCAAGTTGGCCACACCTTTTTTATTGATTTGTATACCATTTCAAACGAGCACCCGCAGTGTGCTCACTTTTTGAACTGACACATATTGATAAATATCAACATATTTTTTTACAGTCCCTCAAATAATTAGATTATGTGACGGCCTTCATCAATAAAGTCGCTGAAATTTTTTGAGGTTGTACCGCTGGGAGCTTTGGCTAGGAGGGATTGGAGGGCACAACGGCCAACCAACGTTGGCCGTGCATTAGATAAGGTTACAGTGTCTGACGAACGCCCCGGCAGTAGACCTCCACCAGATCCAACCCTTCATTCAGCACCAGAATATCGGCATCTTTCCCCAGGCAAAGTGACCCTTTGCGGCTCTGCGCGCCCGCCAGAAACGCCGGGTTTTCGCAAGCGATACTGGCGACGGAAACCAGACCATTATCCAGACGATCGACGATGTTCTTCACCGAATCGAGAAAGTTCATCTCCAGTTGCTGGACCGCACCGTAGTCACAGGGGCAAACGTGGCGCGTATCGCCACCGTCTGAGGTAATCTCTAACTGCCCCTGTTTGATACGGAAGGTCTCTTTGCGCAGGTAATGGTGAAACTCATAGCCTTCCGGGAAATCGACATAGCCCATACAGTCACTCATCAGCACCATACGTCGATCGCGTTTCAGGCGATAAAGCAGATCAAATGCCTCCGGTTTGATAGTGATACCGCTCTGTTTCGCAACTTCCGCATAGGTATCCTGATAGTACATCAGCGCACCAACCACCCCGAGCTCACGGTGATGGAAGCCACGCATCCCGCTATAAGCGTGGGTGAAGTGATTTAATCCCGCCTCTATCGCTGCCGTAACCTCAGCAAAGGTGGCATCGGTATGCCCTGCCGACGCGGTGATCCCCTGCGCCCGCAGATGACGAATCAAATCCAACGCCCCTTCCAGCTCTGGCGCTAGCGTCATCAGGCGGATGTTCCGCCCTGCCAACTGATTAAAGCGCTCGAATCCCTCAATGCTTGGCCGTTGCAGGCAGTCGGCTCGCTGCATACCGAGATGTTTTTCACTGATGTAGGGGCCTTCCATATGGATGCCAATGGCTTCGGCCCCGTTCGCTGGCGTTGCCGTGGCAATATAGTCGGCTGCCTCTATTAACGACGTCTCAAGGAAATCATTTGGCATCGTGCCGGAGGTGGGCAGGTAAGAAGTGACACCAGCCTTGACCAAATCGTGGCTCATCCACTTCAGTGACGCCTTATTGCCCTTGTAGCCGAACGAACCCCGCCCCCAACCGTGCACATGGATATCGACAAAGCCGGGCATGATGATCCGCTCGCTATGGTCGATGCAGCTACCGGAAAAGTGGCTGGCAAACCCGCTGATTTGCCCTTGCTGTACCAGCAGATAACCGGCCTTGATTCCATCGGGGAACACGATCCGGTTGGATTTGATGACCCCGGAGCGCAGGTCATTCATGACTTCTCTCCAATACCCGGTCCGCCAGTTCATCGGCCAAGACAGCACACAGGCCGGTATAGGCGCCGGGATCCAGCAGTTCCGCAATCTCCTGCACCGTGAAGTTGCTGGCCATGACCGGATCCTGGCTTAATATCTCACTGTATTCGAGATGTTCATGGGTACTGCGCATCGCCATGGTGTAAACCAGCTCATGGGCCGGATCCTTACCCAGCTTATCCACCAGCTTCATCATGATTTTCTCGCTGTTGATCAGCCCGTGCGTCAGCATCACGTTGTCATGCATCCGCTCAGGGTTAATCACCAGCGTGCGCGTCAGCTCCTCGGCCCGCAGGATAATCTCGGCCATCAGCTCAATGCTTTCCTGCAGGCTGGCATCAAAGATAAAGTAGGCCGAGCTGTCCGCCTCAAATGGCCTTGGGCAGACGTAGAGCACCGCCGTCATCACCGAATACAGCTTCTGGGCGTTGGCAATGATGCCCTTTGCCAGCTTGGGATTGACCTTCTGCGGCATGGTGCTGCTGCCCACGGTGCCTTTGGTGAACGCCTCGGAGACCTCGCCAAACTCCTCGCTGGACGTCTGATAGACCTCTTCGGCGATTTTATGCAGGGTGGTCGCCAGCAAACACAGGTTGCTGATGTACTCGGCACGGAACACTCTGGCGCTGCGCGAAGGCACCACCATGGAGTGCATCCCTAGCTGTTCGGCGACCAGAGCCTGCACCGTTCTACCCGCCTCCCCGGTGGCATGAAACGCCCCCACCGCACCGCCCATCATTACGGTGAATACGCGCTTTTCCGCCTCCTGCATGCGTTCCACCGCCGCCAGCAACTCATAGATCCACACGGAAACCTTATAGCCATAGGTGATGGGCAACGCGTGTTTGCCGTGGGTGCGCCCCGCCATCAGGGTATTTTTATGTGCCTTCGCCAGGTGGGCCAGATTGACCAGCGTGTCATCGACAAACTTCATCAGATGACGGTGGAATTTCTGCACGATCAGCAAGTGGGCCGTCTGCTGTATGTTTTGGGTCGTCACGCCGTAGTGCACATACTTGCCGCTTTCTGCATCACAAGCTTTGACCAGCACCTTGATGACAGGAACAAATCCGTGGCCAATCTGACGCATCAAACGGTCGATCTCCGCCAGATCGATCCGCTCCAACTGGCAGTTGGCGGCGATATTTTCTGCCGCAGCAGCGGGGATCATACCGACCTTTGCCTGCGCCATCGCCAAAGCACCTTCCACGTCGAGCCATGACTGTACTCTGGCTTCATGAGTGAACAGGTCTTTCATGCCCTGATGGTCGATGGTTTTACTTTTGGAATCATAAAGTGCGCGCATGCTGTGTTCCTCTTAACGTTGCTGGATGCCAGCAAGATTGTCATCTACCGCGTTACGGACAAACTCGACGTGTGGCCCGAAGACGACGTGAATATGGTTGCTGGAGGGAATAAAGGTCCCCAATGAGCCGGCCTCTTTCAGCAACTCCATGTTCATCAGCTTCTGGTCGCCAAGGTCGATACGCAGCCGCGACACACAGTTTTCTACCCGCTTGATGTTCTGCCTGCCGCCCAGTCCTTCTACGACCAGCTCCGCTACCTTGTCGTACTCTTTGTTATTGAGCAGTGCACTATCCGCCATCTCTTTCTCGCGGCCTGGCGTTTTGATATCAAACTTGCCAATGGCGTAGCGGAACACGCCATAGAACACCACAAAGTTAATCGCGCCCAGCAGCAGCAGGTTCGGCCAATGGGTGTTTTCGTACATCAGCCCAAAGATGCCGAAGTCAAAGATGGTGCCGCGAATATAGCCAATCGAGACGTCCAACATTTGCAGAGGAATGGTCAACAGGCCGCACAAGATCGCATAGATAACAAAGAGCTGCGGCGCAATAAACAGGAAGGAGAACTCAAGCGGCTCGGTGATATTGCCGAGGAACGCCGTCAGCACCACGGTCAGGATCATCCCTTTGGCGAATTTCTTGTTTTTGAAATAGGCCATGTGGTACATCGCCAGCCCGATAGCCGGGACGCGGAACAACGTGGTCAGCATCTGCGACGAAGCCAGGTAGCTGGACAGCGTTGGCATGAACTCATTCCATGCCGGATGGTTAGGCCCCAATTCAAACAGGATCTTGTTCATGGCGGGCAGAATGCCAACGTAGGTTTGCCCATCAATCAGATAGGTGCCACCCGCTTCGGTAAAGCGCACCGTCGAACTCAGGACATGGTGCAAGCCAAACGGGATCAGCAAACGGTTCAGGGTCATGTAGATCCCAGCACCGATGTTCGGGGCCATCATCACGGTCGAGATGCTTCGCATCCCATAGGTAAACACATCCCACACGAACGGGATCAGCAGGCCGACCGGGATGGTGAAGGCAATCGATAGAATGGCGACCGATTTCTTCCCGCTAAAGAAGGCAAAGGCCAACGGCAGTTGCAGCCGATAGAACCGGTCTGTCACCTTGGCGGCAAGCAAACCGGCAATGATCCCTCCCAGCGCCTCTATTTTCAGCGTGTGGATGCCGAGCACCATGCCCTGCCCGACCAACGCCATATTCTCCGTCACCAATTGGTCCATCACTTTCAGATGCACGTGCATGGAGATCAGTAAGGTTAGATAGGCGATGACCGAAGCGAAGACCGCAATACCCTTTTCCTTCTTCGACATGCCATAAGCGACCCCCATGGCGAACAGCAATGGAATATTCTGGAACACCACGCTGCTGATTAATCCCACCGAAGAGAGGATCGCCTTGCAGTAGGCATTGCCCAAAAACGGCAGTTTATCGATCATATACGCCTGGCCCAGCGCGCTACAGATCCCCATTAGCATCCCCACCGGGGCTAACACGGCAATAGGCAATAATAGGGAACGCCCAAACGTCTGTATTTCGTTTTTAAAGTTGGATTTCATTATCTGGCCCCTGGTTTACTTTACCGCTCTATCAAACAATGCCAGCGCTCCCACCATCAAGGCCAAATACTGGCTGATTCAAGGCTCATTTTTTGCCCGTCAAAAATCAGGGCTTGGGGCCAATTAACAGGTACGGCAAATCGCCGCCCCGGTCGTTTTCAGACAGGCGGCTAGCGGTAAGGCGTAAACTCCAATCTTTTTAATGCTATTTCGCTTATTCTCACCTGCAAAGCGCGGCGTTTTCTGCCATTCTTTTGCCTATTCCTCCTAGCCTTAGCCGCACCTTCGTAGACAGGACAAATCATGGAAGTGTTAACAAAGGATGAAGTGTTATATCACCGGGGAAGTTTGCTGACGCCAGACGGCGTCATGGTCGCGTCATGGGATCTTGAGCAGCAGGCGAGTTTTTCCGGTGATTATTTTAGCCTGGCTGGCTACCGCGGTATCCGCAACGCCGCTGCGGCTCCTTTCAGCGTGGATTATTGCAACGAATCTGTCGTGCACATCATTAATGGCATGGGCGTAACGCTGGGCGATTCCATTATTGGCCTGACCGCGCTCGAGGCGCTGCGCGAGTTTAATCCCAACCTGCGTACGATGATCTACCGGCCAGGGCGCGCGCCACACTATGTCGATCAGCTTTACCATCTGGCGGCGGGCGTGGTGGCCGATCTGCGTTGGCTGCCGTGGAAAGCGGAGCATATTCCTGAGCAAGAGTTGTGTATTGATGCCGGTAATCAGCTGTTCTGGCCAGCCTTTACCACGTTGCCGATGATTGATTTCTTTCTGAGGGCGCTGGGCGTTGAGCCTGCCGCTATTCCTGCCGCGGCGAAAACCAACCGCTGGATGCAAAAACTGTGTCTGCCGCCATTACCTGAACGCTGGCAGAATAAGCCCTACGTGCTGTTTTGCCCCACCGCCAGTACACCGTTACGCAGCATTCCGGCCAGTGCCCATGTACCACTGGTGAACGCGCTGTGGGAGAGGTTTGCCTGCCCGGTGCTGGGGTTCGGCGCGGTGGATCATCCGCATTATGTGAATATTCAACCGCTCTCCACCACGACCGCTGATTTCCTGGCCTGGGTGAAACATGCCCGCTATGTTCTGACATCGGATACCGCTGCGGTGCATATTGCCGCTGGCTACGATGTACCAACGACTGCCTTCTTTACCTCAATCGCTCCCGAATTGCGGGTCCGAGACTATCCATTATGTCAGCCAGTCTATTTTGCCATCCCCGAGCTGAACAACGTGCAGGCCAGCGCCAGAAAACATGACCTGGAGCAGGTCGAATTTGCCTTTACTACCCTGATGCTAAACGAATTGCCGTGGGCGTGATCCCCGGCCTGGAGAGCTACCGATGCTGTTGACCGCAATGAGAAATACCGCGTTTGCCCTACTGGCTTTGGTCATTACCCAAGCCAGCGCACTCAGCTTTACCCTGGAAGTCGGCGGCAAGATCAAAAACACTACCGACGCCGAGAACAAAACCTATGTCTTTACCGATAAAGAGCTGTTTGCCATGCCGCTTCGCAGCATCACGACCACCACTTCGTGGACGCCCAGAGTAAAATTCGATGGCGTATTGCTGGCGGATATTTTGGCTAAAGTGGGGGCCGAAGGCACCATGATGACGCTCTATGCGCTGAACGATTATTATATTGATGTACCCATCTCGGACGTGGCTAAATACAATATGATCCTGGCCTATAAAATGGGCGGTGAAATGTTAAAGGTGCGCGATTTCGGGCCGCTGTTTCTGATCTATCCCCGCGATGCCGGGGGCGCGGAGCTCAACTCTCCGCTGTATAACTCACGCTTTATCTGGCAGATCAACAGGATCGTCATTAAATGAAGTTAGTCCGTTTTAAAGACAGCGGCAGGTTGGCTATTCCGGCCATTTTTGCCGCCTTATTCCTGCTCGCCTCGACGGTAACTCTGTATTACTACAGCGCCACCTTGTCCAAAAAGGGGCTGTATGCCGTTGCCGGTACGCAGGAGAACTACTCTTGGTCAATCGCCAAATTTGCTATCAAGCTGGCAGAATTTGAAACCCTGGTGGAACAGCAAAAAAGCACCAACCAGATGGATATCGATAACCTGAGGCTGAGGTTCGATATTCTCTATTCTCGCTATTCGGTGCTCGCCCGTCCGTCAGAATCAACCCTGCCGTTATACCACGAGCCTGGGTATCCCGAGCTCGTTGAACGGATGCGTGAAGAAATAACCCAGCTGGATCAGTTGGTCAACAGCCCTCAGGTGGATTTGGGGCTGATCTCGCAGGCCATGCAACAAATCAAACCCTCTGCGATTATGATGGCCAACCTGGCAGACCATGCTGAAGTGAAACAGCGCACCGGGGCTTACGAAGATTTTATCGAGAAAAGGCACATCATCTTTTATGGCCTGGTGATCATCATGTTCTCGGTAATCGCGCTGATTGCGATCACGCTGATCGTCATTCGCCAGCAGCGCCAAACCATCAGCCAACAGTCGAAAGCCATCCGCGCAGAGCAAAAGGCTATCAGCACCAAAAACGCCTTCCTTGGGGCCATCGGACATGAACTGCGCACCTCGCTGCAAAGCATCATGTCTGCCATCGATGTGCTGACCAATACCCGTGTATCCCATGAGCACAAGGATACCTTCCACCGGCTGGAAACCGCCGCCGAACAGATAGAAAGCCAGATGAAGGATCTCACCGATTATGCGCGCCTGGATAGCGGCATGATGGAGCTGCGTATTGTTCCCTTTAATGCCCAGCAGGTGATCGAAGAAACGACGGATGAAATCACCATGCTGACCCATAAACCTGGGGTCAAGCTGGTGCGTGAGGTGGAGTTAACCCATGCGCAGGTCTATTCCGACCCGCAGCGACTACGGCAAATCGTGGTTAACCTGCTGACCAACGCCTTTAAATATACCGAAAACGGCACTATAACTCTGCACAGCTGCCTGCGTAGTCAACCGGCGGGGAGTTCGTTGATCATCGAGGTCACGGATACCGGCATCGGTATCGACAATGCCCTGCTACCGCAGATTTTTGAGCCCTTTACTCAGCTCGATCAGTCAAATACTCGTCAATACAGCGGGGTTGGCATGGGATTGGCGATCGTCCACGGCCTGGTAGAATTGCTCGACGGCACGATCACGGTGTACAGCGAAATAGGGAAAGGCAGCACCTTTATCGTCAGCATTCCCGTTGAGATCGGTGAAGAACCGTTGCCTGAGCAAAGCCCACGACCGGCGACGACGCTGTTGAAAAAAGAGCAGCAAATCCTGGTGGTAGACGACAATCCTGCCGCAGGCATGGCCTTTATCGCCCTGCTCGATAAGCTGGGCTATCAACATGAGCTGTGTGACTCGTCGGAACGTGCACTGCAAAAACTGTTGCGTCGGCCTTACGATGCCTTGCTGCTCGATCTGCAAATGCCCGGCATCGATGGCGTGGCCGTGGCGCAACAGCTGCGTGGCCAGCGTGGCCCGAACCGTAATATCCCGATTATCGGCATCAGCGCCTATACGCCGGAGCTGCTACCCAGCGAGCAACGCGCCATGTTTGACGATTATCTGATGAAGCCGGTACGCATGGAGGCGCTATCCACCTCACTCACGTCGCTGTTTGTCGCTACAGATTGAAGCATCGCTGCAGTGCGGCTTCGATCACATGGAGCCGCACCGGCTTTTCATACGGGCCTAGCACGTCATAATCTCGCATCGCTCTGGCAATCTCTGACTCACGCAAATCGGTGCCCAACTGGCCGGTCAGCACCAGGATCGGCGCATCCGCGTGATCGGAAGTGCGAATGGTTTCGATACATTTCTGCGCCGTCTCATGGCCTATCAACCAATCCACCACGTAGCCATCAAACGGGCTTTTGGCCAGCGCCTGGCAGAAACTGCTGACGTCATAGAAGGCCACGGCATTGAACCCTTGGCTATTGAGATACTTGGTCAGCTCATCGGCCGCCTGGTGAGCATCATCCAATACCGCAATGCTCAGGCGATCGTCTTCAATATGACCGGGGCGGATCTCGATCAGTTCAACAGCAAAACGCTTGCCCAGCGGAGCTTCGCTGGCCCGATAAACGGTCCACTGCCCATCCTGCTGCAAGCCAACAAACTCAGCCAGCTTGCCGCCTAATAGTTCGCTGCCGATGTGTGCCACACAAGGCAACGCCACCCCAGCCAGCGAAAAGATGGCATCCTGTGCCACTGTGGACCCAACAGGCTCACTGTCGGGGAGAATATCGACGATAGACGCCAGCGTTTCTCCCAAGGCCAGTGCCACATTGTTGATTTGTTCCAGCGTCCATGGGCTCTGGCCTTTCAGCTTGCGGTGAGCATGGGAAAAACTCAGATCCAGAATGCGGCTGAGCTCCTTGGCATGTTGTCGCTTGCCGATCCCATGCTGTAAAAAGAGTTCCCTGACCCTGCCTGCAATCGACTGCGAATCGAATTTTTGATGATTGTTAAACATTTTATCCTTCGATATATCTCGCTGATTTTTCAGTCGCTTTGACACCCACCCGTACAAAAACGTTATCGAAATCTCGCATACTATACAATATTAGCCTAATAGCTTGCTTGACATACCATCTTTTATAGTCAAACATGGTATAAGAAGTGATATATTATAAAAACGATAGTAGAACGATACGTTAGTAATAACCATATCAACACCAGGGAAATTATAAGCCGGCCACAACACCTGATTAAAGCATCTTCGGGTAGTTGCAAGCTGAGCAAGTTTAACCACAGAGTTAATTGCTTCACCCCTCGTTAAGCCGGGGCCCGCAGGGGTTCCGGTTTTTTATTTGCCAAAAAACCAATGAAAAGGCCGGAGAACACTCCCCGGCCCGTCACTCGTTTGGTGGATTACCCTCCGGAGCTGGCATCTTCCTCCGCCTGGCGAATGATGGCTTTAGCCATCCACTGGGTCACATCCTGAATATCACCGAGCTCTAAACCCCAAATGTCCTTCAGTACCAGGAACACTTCGGAACCATAAATCAGCGAAAAGGCGTGGATCACGCGTTGCAGGGCTTCAGCCGGAAGTTTGTTCTGCAAGGGTTCCACCGCCAGCTTCAACAACCGCTTGCGATTGCCACGCACAAACTTTTCGCCCGGCGTTGCCTTGGCCCATTGCTGGAGCGACAGCTGTAGCGCCGCTCGCAGCGCACCTTCATGCTGCTCCATCTGCGGATAGGCAAACGCCAACAGCTGATGAATGCGCTTGAGCGCATCGTTATCCTGCGGCTGCCATTCCAGGATCGGCCCCAGGCTTTTCGCCACAACGGCAGAGATCAGGGCACTTTGGGTGGGAAAATAGCGATAAGCGGTAGCACGGGAGACCTGCGCGTGCGCCGCTAGCTCAGTAATCGAAGGGAAGACACCGCCATCGTAGAGCTCCATCGCACAGGCCAGCAGCAAGCTGCGGGTTTTGGCACGAGTATGTGTCAAAGATTCATCCCGCGAAGCGGGAAATGCGGATATTGGCACGTTTTCCTCGAACCTCCTCGTATCTTCCAGCCCTGGAACCAATACGATAACCAGCTTCACCGGCAGATCCAGGCCCATCGGTAGCGTAAAAATGACAGCTAACTAAGATAGCCAAAAACGGGATACAAGTCTCACTTTAAGTAAATTAATGCTTGCAAAAATGATACGGCAGTCTCATTATGGCCAAGAAATAAACGACAGCCTTATTGTCCAACACCAGGGTTTCCCCAACCTACAATAATAAATAGCATTAAAATCAAATTTGTTCAGACAGTTGTCTGAACCTTTTTCAGGAACAGAAGATGAGCTGCACCCCAGGTTTTGTCTATATTGCTACCACAGCAGATACTAAAGGACAAGAACTGGAATATGTCCGTCATCTGATCGCCAATCTCGATTTACCCGTCATCACTCTCGATCTCTCCACTTCCGGTAAGCCTTCTCTGTACCACGCAGACATTTCTGCACATGAGATCGCAGGTTACCATCCGGGAGGTAAGCAAGCCGTTTTTTGTGCTAATCGCGGGCAGGCGATTGCGGCCATGGCTATCGCTTTTGAGCGCTTCATGCTCTCACGCCGTGATGTTGCTGCGTTGCTAGGTTTGGGCGGGTCTGGTGGCACCGCGATCATCACGCCCGCCATGCAACAGTTGCCCATCGGCCTGCCAAAACTGATGGTATCGAGTATGGCTACGGGTGATGTCGCCGGCTATGTCGGCTGCAGCGATATTGCCATGCTGTATTCCGTCACCGATATCGCTGGGCTAAATCGCATTTCACGCAAGGTATTGAGCAATGCGGCCAACCAGATAGCCGGGGCCATCCGCTTTCATATCGATGATGATGCCGACAGTAAACCCGCCACCGGCCTGACCATGTTTGGCGTCACTACGCCTTGTATCAAGGCCGTGACCAGCGCCATTGAGCACGACTGGGATTGCCTGGTGTTTCACGCTACCGGCAGTGGTGGCCAGGCAATGGAAAAGCTGATCGATAACCGCTTGCTTAACGCCGTATTGGATCTGACCACCACCGAGGTGTGCGACTACCTGTTTGATGGCGTGTTGGCCTGCAACGAAGATCGCTTTGGAGCCATTGCCCGCACCGAGATCCCAAGTGTGATGTCATGTGGAGGGCTGGATATGATCAACTTCGGTCACCCGAAAACCATTCCGACCCGCTATGCCAATCGTCAATTTTATCCTCATAACAACCAGGTGACGTTGATGCGCACCACGGCGCAGGAAAATACCCTGTTGGGGCGTTGGATTGGCGACAAGCTGAACGCCTGTACCGGGGAGGTATGCTTTGTGGTACCGCTGGGTGGCTTTTCAACCTTGGATGCGCCAGGACAGCCCTTCTGGGATCCGCAAGCGTTGGACGCTTTTGTTCACTCGCTGGAACGGACGCTGATACAGACCGCAAAACGTCGGTTGCTCAAAGTGCCGTACCATATCAACGATCCCCTGTTCGCCGCAGTGATTATCAAGCAATTTAATGCCATTGCTGCTACGGCTGAATAATCCGCACCGGGTTATTTTCTGAATAGACAATAAAAAATGCCGGGCAAATAACCCGGCATTTTTATTTTGACAGCAATGTTAATTATTCAGCAGCAGGAACATGATCACGCATTTTCTTCATATGCTCCATCATCTTCTGTTCGCGTTTCTGATAATTCTCATTGTATTGTTTTTTCTGCTCTGGCGTTAGCAGGTTATACATCTTGTTTTCCGCTTTGGCGCGTTCCAGCATGTGTTCGGATTGCGCTTTGCCAATCGCATCAATCTGGGCTTTTGCCTTGGCTTCGTCGAAGCTTTCCGAAGCGACCATGTTGTGCAGTGCCTGGCGCTCATCTTTAGCACCCGGGGCGCGGTTTTGATGCAACTCTTTCATGATATCGCGCATCTGCTGGCGCTGCTCTTTGGTCAGGTTCAAGCCGGCAAACGGACCTTCTCTACCCGGGCCTTTATGGTGCATCATTTTCGCCGGAGCGGCGGTTGTGGCCGATGCCGTTGCCGGGGTGGTAGTTGCGTCGGCAGCGAAGGCGGCAGAAGCAGTACCCAGGGCTAACGTTGAAGCGACAAATAAAGCCGTCAGTTTACGCATGTTCATTTCCTTAAAAGTTATTCTTCATCAGGAGCGCTGTACGTTAACAGGCTCACTATCTCGTCGTCGGAAATAATAGTATGCGCATGAATATATAGTAATGAGAGTGAGTGTAAATTTTTTAAAATCAAAAATGCCAATATCCATCAATTATGAATAAATTATGGAGAAGGCGTCTGTTATTTGGAAGATTACATTGCCCAAGCGTAATTATTAGTGTGACTATTGTCCTCCTCCGGCTTGGGGAAATTTAGCATCCCTAGCCGCAACCCTGGCTCAACGAAGCCCAAAACTGATTTTCGCACAGTACGCGGTTCTCTTTTACACTCTATACAGACGTCGTTCACGCGATCCCCACCGTCTTTCAGGCTGCAGCGTAGGGTCCGGCCGTCCCTTTTTGAGGAAAGATCATGTTCGCAGACCAAGGCCCGATGCTTCTGAACACCCACTTTGGCACCAGCAGCCCTTACTGGCATCTGGCGTTTGACAGCAACGCCCTGGAGCTGACGGCAATCAAGGGCAAAACGCACCTTGCCGTAGCCCTCGACGAAATGCAGGCGGCAAAAATCCGCCGCCTGAGTGGGGTCACTGCCAGCCTGGACCTGACCATCCAGCTCAGCGGCCAACCCATCCATCTGCATCTGGTTGGCCGCCGGGTCAATAAATTTGAGTGGGCAGGCACCGCCTCTGCCTATACCGATACCGAGGCCGTGGCGCGTGATTTGGTGCACGGCCTGTCGTTTGCCGAACAGGTGGTGTCGGAGGCCAACTCCGTCATTGTCATCGTTGACCAGCACGGTCGCGTCCAACGCTTTAATCGCCTGAGCGAAGAGTACACCGGCCTGCAGGAACAGGACGTGATCGGCAAAAACGTCTTCAAGATGTTTATGAGCCCCGAAGAGGCTGCGGCATCACGGCGCAATATTGCCAACTTCTTTCGCAACGGGGCATCCTATGAGGTGGAGCGCTGGATCAAAACGGTCAAAGGCGAGCGGTTATTCCTGTTCCGCAACAAGTTCGTCCACAGCGGCAGCGGCAAAAAAGAGTTGTTTCTGATCTGTTCCGGCACGGATATCACCGAAGAACGCCGCGCCCAGGAACGCCTGCGGCTATTGGCCAATACCGATACCATTACCGGCCTGCCAAACCGCAACGCCATTCAGGATGATATTAACCGGGCGATTAGCGAACGCGGTGACAGCCACGTCGGGTTGGTCTATCTCGATCTGGATAACTTCAAAAAAGTGAACGATGCCTATGGCCATATGTTTGGCGATCGCTTGCTGGTTGAAGTGTCCCGCACCATCCTCAGTTGTCTGGATCACGGGGAAAAGCTTGCCCGTCTGGGAGGTGATGAATTTCTGGTACTGGTCACCCAGGCCGACCGGATCATGCTGCAAGAACTGGCCCAGCGCATTATCGAGCGCCTGCAAACGCCCTTCCGCATCGGTCTGATCGAAGTCTACACCGGCTGCTCGATCGGCATTGCCCTGTGCCCGCAGCATGGCCACGATCTGGACAGCCTGATCCGCAGCGCCGATACCGCCATGTACGTCGCCAAGGAGCAGGGCAAACGCACCTTTATCGTCTTCTCGCCGGAAATGAACCGCCGCGTTGCCGAATACATGTGGTTGGATACCAATCTGCGTAAGGGACTGGAACAGGAGCAACTGGTAGTGTATTACCAACCCAAGGTCGCAACGCTCAACGGAGCCGTGCACAGCGTAGAGGCGCTGGTTCGCTGGGATTCACCGGAACGCGGGCTGATCCCACCGCTGCAGTTCATCTCCTACGCCGAAGAGTCCGGGCTGATTGCCCCACTTGGCCGCTGGGTGCTGCAAACCGCCGCTAAACAGGCAGCCATTTGGCAGCAGCAGGGGCTGAATTTACGCATCGCAGTTAACCTTTCCGCCAGGCAGTTGGTAGATGACAGCGTGGTTAACGATCTGGTTGAGGTACTGCGAGACAACCGGCTTTCTCCCTGCACGCTGGACTTTGAGCTGACCGAGAGCAGCCTGATAGAGGATGAAAACCGGGCGTGCGAGGTAATCGCCCGGCTACGGGCCCTGGGCGCACAGGTACATCTGGATGATTTTGGCACCGGTTACTCCTCTCTGGCCCAACTGGCACGTATCCCGCTGGACGCCATCAAGCTGGATCAGAGCTTTGTGCGCGGCGTCAACCTGGCTCCGGTATCACAATCACTGATCCGCGCCATCGTCGCGGTCGCCGCAGCGCTACAGTTCAAGGTGATTGCCGAAGGGGTCGAGACGGACAGTGAAAATCGCTTCCTGGACTGCGTAGGGGTCGATGAAAAACAGGGATTCCTGTTCGCCCGGCCAATGCTGCCCGAACAGCTGGAGCAGTGGCTGAAAACCTATAGCCCGCAATCACCAAAGTGATGCGGGCGGGAATTAACGCTTAGCCTGCGTGACGCTGATTAAGCGTGTGCCGATCCTGCAACATCACCAACCGCTCAATGTACAGGCGATCCTTCTCCTCGATGGTAAAGGCCGAATGCACCCAATCCTCGGTAATGTCCATCAGCTCGGAGCGGGTTAACTGCAATACCCGCTGACGCGCGCGCAACATGGCACGTATGCCGTTCAGCTTGGGCCTGATGGTGTCGATGAAGGTACGAGTCGCCATATAGGCATCACCCGGTTGAAACAGCCTATCCACCAGCCCATAGCTTTCGAACCATTCGGCGGTGTGAGACTCCCCGCTCCAGATCAGTTCTTCCGCCAGGCGCATACCTGCCTTGCGGGCTACCAGTGAATAGCCACCCATACCGGGAAACAGGTTGAAGGCGATTTCCGGGAACCCCATCCGCGCATTGTTCTGCGCCAAAACAAAATGGTGCGCCAATGCCGCCTCAAAACCGCCCCCTAGCGCGCTGCCCTCCACCATGGCGATGCTGATAGCCCCGGTATCAAAGCCACGTGCCGCCGCATGCACACAGTCGATACAGGCCCGGGCATAGGCCATCATCGACTCACGCTTGCGGTTTTTGATCGCTTCGGCAAAAAAGCTCAGATCCCCACCGACGTTAAACATGTTTTGCACCAGCGAGCCAGTGACCCAAAAGTCGAACTGCAACGTCGACTCTTTCGCCGCCTGCGCCAGCGTCATGATGTCCTCGATCAGCGCCTGATTGAAGCAAGGGCGCGGCTCTGCACGCATTAGCATCCACATAATGTGGCGATCTTCCTCGTAATAAGCGGAAAGTTGCAACAGGTTGCCCGCTTCGGTAAATGGGCGACAGGTGGGATGATTGAATAATTTCATAAGACCTTCCATTTTATCTATTGATTCAGGTGATAACCGTTCCAGCCCCTACGGCTGCAGTAGGCGCATACTGGGTGAAAAAGCGCGCGCCATAAGATGAGTAAAAGCCTTCCTGGCGATGAGATAGATAAAAATGCAGGGATCCGGCAGAAATTCAGTCGTGTGGCGAATAGGACAAAATCGAACGATCTCGCTTGCCGCTGTGGGTAAAGGTCATCATCAGAATTAACCCAATCTCGCTAATAACGGCCAAATCAAAGGCATATTTGGCTATAATCAAGCACATGCCCATTGAATTACCCGAAGGATACCGTGACGTAATGCAGAATAAAGCCGCTCCAGAGCAGCCTGAGGCCATTGAGAAATCGACGATCGCCATCAAAACCGGCCACCAAAAACTGGATGAAGGCCTTTCAGGGTTCGCTCGCCTGATAGAGCGCGTTAAAGCCTGGCCCACCATCGCTCACCTGCTGCGAGCCACCGAACGCTTCAACGACCGTCTTGGCAGCCAGTTTGGCGCCGCCATTACCTACTTCTCGTTTCTCTCACTGATCCCGATCCTGATGGTGTCGTTTGCCGCCGTGGGCTTTGTGCTGGCGTCCAACCCGGACCTGCTGGCCGAACTGATCAATCAGATCGTCAATAGCATCAGCGATCCCACGCTGGCCAGTACCTTGAAGAACACGGTGAATACCGCCATCCAGCAACGTACCACCGTGGGCCTGACCGGCCTGGCGCTGGCGCTGTACTCCGGCATCAGTTGGATGGGTAACCTGCGTGAGGCGATCCGCGCCCAGTCCCGTGACGTCTGGGAACGTAATCCTCAGGATCAGGAGAAAATCTATTTTCGCTACACCCGCGATTTTATTTCATTAACCGGCCTGGTAGTGGCGCTGATCGTCACGCTGTCGTTAACCTCGATTGCGGGCTCTGCCCAGGCGGCCATCGTGCATGCGCTGGGGTTGGATGGCATTGAATGGCTGCGGCCGGCGATGACGCTGATCGCGTTGTCGATCTCCATCTTTGCCAACTACCTGCTGTTTCTGTGGATCTTCTGGATGCTGCCGCGCCATAAGCCGAAGAAAAAAGCGCTGCTGCGCGGCACGCTGATCGCCGCAATTGGCTTTGAAGCGATCAAGTTTGTGATGACCATGACGCTGCCGCAGGTCGCCAAATCGCCTTCCGGTGCCGCCTTTGGTTCGGTGATCGGGCTGATGGCGTTCTTCTACTTTTTTGCCCGCCTGACGCTGTTTTGCGCCGCCTGGATCGCCACGGCACAGTATAAAGAGGACAAAACCCTGCCGCAGGGCAAGTGAATATCACTCACCAGCATTGTATTCATGCCAGTCGCCAGGTTGCGACTGGTTTTTTATTTCGACAATCAGGCAAAAAAGCAGTCAATAACTCTAAAACTCAAGCAAGCAACCGACCAAAAACAGCATAACAATCTGGCGCATAACTTTTCTTTGCGGCTTTTCCAGTTGTTATCTCTGTATACTGCTCACTTTGCCACGTTTAAGACCAAATAAAACATCATCGCTAAAACATTAATCTTTTTAACAGTTTATTTGCCAGATAGTACAAACCCTCCCCGTTGAAAAGCCATTTTGCTATGACTAAGATGAATTTTTCCCTAGTCAAAATATAAGAAATAACTATGCAAGCCACCATCGCAACCCCCTTGGACGCCGATGCCGCGTCCACACCGGTTAACTCCCGGGGAAAAGTCATCGTCGCCTCTCTGGTTGGTACCGCCATCGAGTTCTTTGATTTCTATATTTATGCCACCGCTGCGGTGATCGTATTCCCGCATATCTTCTTCCCACAGGGCGATCCTGCCGCCGCCACGCTGCAATCGCTGGCCACCTTCGCCATCGCCTTTGTGGCGCGGCCAATCGGCTCTGCCCTGTTCGGCCACTTCGGCGATCGCGTCGGGCGGAAGGTGACTTTGGTGGCTTCACTGCTGACCATGGGGATTTCCACCGTGCTGATCGGCCTGCTGCCAAGCTATGCAACCATTGGCATCTTTGCACCGATCCTGCTGGCGCTGGCGCGCTTTGGCCAAGGTCTGGGTCTGGGTGGCGAATGGGGCGGTGCTGCGTTGCTGGCCACCGAGAATGCGCCAGCCAACAAGCGTGCGCTGTACGGATCGTTCCCACAGCTGGGTGCGCCGATCGGCTTCTTCTTCGCCAACGGCACCTTCCTGCTGCTCTCCTGGCTGCTGACTGACGAACAGTTCATGACCTGGGGCTGGCGCGTGCCGTTTATCCTCTCTGCCGCACTGGTGCTGGTTGGCCTGTATGTGCGTATTTCGCTACATGAAACCCCGGTTTTTGCCAAAGTGGCCAAGGCGGGCAAACAGGTCAAGGTTCCGCTCGGGACGCTGCTGAGCAAGCACAAAAAGGCCACCATCCTGGGTACCTTCATCATGCTGGCAACCTATACGCTGTTCTACCTGATGACCGTTTACTCCATGACCTACGGCACGGCCGCAGAGCCGCTGGGGTTAGGCTATTCACGCAACAGCTTCCTGTGGATGCTGATGGTAGCGGTGATTGGTTTTGGCGTGATGGTGCCGATCGCCGGTTTGCTGGCCGATGCCTTTGGCCGCCGCAAGACCATGATTGTCATCACTCTGTTGATGATCGGCTTTGCCTTCCTGTTCCCGAGCATGCTGGGCTCAGGCAATCAGCTGTTGGTGATGGCTTTCCTGCTGCTTGGGTTGAGCATTATGGGCCTGACCTTTGGCCCGATGGGCGCGCTGCTGCCTGAACTGTTCCCAACAGAAGTGCGCTACACCGGGGCCTCGTTCTCGTATAACGTGGCCTCGATCCTGGGGGCTTCGGTAGCGCCTTATATTGCGACCTGGTTGGCCAACAACTACGGGCTGTTCTACGTTGGCATGTACCTGGCGGCCATGGCCAGCCTGACGCTGATCGCGCTGCTGCTGATGAAAGAAACCCGCCACAAGTCGCTGTAATCCTCTCCCGGCCCCCTGCCTATGGGGGCCGTTTGTCTGTTGTCACAAAACCCAGTTATGCTATCCCTCCCTTTGCTGAGGAAACCTAACTATGTCGTTGCGCCGTTGGCTCTGTTTGTCTGTAACGTTGCTGATTATTATCGCCATTGCCGCCTATTTCTGGCTGAAACCGGCCCACCCGGATGCACTGTGGCATATCGTCAGCCAGCAATGCCTGCCTAATCAGCAACAAAACCATAATCCGGCCCCCTGCGCACAGGTGGATGAGCAGGCAGGGTTCGTGGTGCTGAAAGACCGCAATGGGCCGTTGCAGTACCTGTTGATGCCAACGGCCAAAATCACTGGCATCGAAAGCCCTCAGGTATTACAGCCCAACACCGCCAACTTCTTCGCCTTAGCCTGGCAGGCCCGGCATTTTATGGCAGATAAACTCGGTAAACCGATCGACGATGCTGCCATCTCGCTGGCGATCAACTCCGAATACGGCCGTACGCAAAATCAGCTGCATATTCACATCTCCTGCCTGCAACCGGCGGTAAAAACCCGGCTGGCGCAGCTGCAAGGGGATTTCAGCGAAAGCTGGCAGCCGCTACCCGGTGGATTGCTGGGGCATGATTATTTGGCTCGCCGCGCCAGCGCCGCTGAACTCAAGCAGCTTGGGGCATTCCGTTTGCTGGCTCAGGGCGTTGAGGGCGCACGTGAAAGCATGGGGAGCTACGGCATGGCGATGACGGCCTTGCCGAGAGGGGATTTCCTGCTGTTGGCTGTGAAACGTAACCTATGGCAGCTGAATCTGGCCTCCGCCGAAGAGATCCAGGATCACAACTGCCAGGTACTACAGTAATCTTGGGTCACTTCTTATTCTTCATCTGCTGCAGGATCTTGCCACACTGGTTCTGTTCGCCGCCGTCACTCGGTGACACCAGAGCCAGCAACGCTGCTGCCGGGGCAACCACCACACCCAATGCCACCGCAGCCACCCCGCGAGCAATCAGCGGCCCGGCCTTCACGCCAGCGTCCGGTTTTTTAAACGTCCCTTTGACATACAGTGGTGAACGCAGGGTCAGCACCCGCATCCCTTTGCTTTCCGGGTCGATGGACAGATCCAGCCGTTCGGTGGCGAAATTGATGTTGCCAGTGATGTTGATGATGGCGTTTTCCGTATCAAACACGAACAGCCGTGGCGTCGCCAACCCGCTGCGAATGCCGACATCCGCCGCCGCACAGTTGATCCCCACCTCGTCATCGCCAAACAGTTGAGCTACCAGATAGTTGCCTACGTTCAGGCCCAGAATTTCCATTAGGCTGCGGCTGATCACGCCGTCATTGATCAGCAGGCGCAGGTCGCCGCTGCTGGTCGCCAGCAAGTCGGCTACCGAGTTGCCGCTGCCTGTCAATTTGGCATCGCCGTTCAATTCTCCCAGGCTGCGCTTCATCGACTCCACGTTCGGCAGCAGCTGTTTCAGTTGGAACTTACGCGCATGCATATCCACCCGGCCCTGCATCGGGCTCTTGCTACCATCAAGACGGACGGTGGCATTCAGGTTCCCCCCGGCCACGCCGAAGCGCAGCGGGTCCATCAGGATCACCGCGTTATCCAGCTTAAGGTGGGTATTCAGATCGCTCAGCGGCAGCGAACTGCCATGCTCAATGCGTTTGGCGGTAAATTTGACGTCGGCATCCATTACCCCCCAGCTTTTGGTTTCGAACTTCTCAACCGGCAGCACTTTGTCGCTCGGCTGGCGGGTCTTCTCGCCGCGATTGGCTTTCTGCTGATTGGAGTCCGCACCGATCAATGGCGCAAGATCGGCAAAACGCAGCTGTTTGGAAAGCACCTCTCCACTCAACTTGGGCCGAGGGTGGCTCGCAACGTACTTCAAATCCCCATGGATATCGCTGTCACCGATCTTGCCGTCAAAGCCCTGATACTGGAATACCGCACCGCCCGGTTGATGCAACTGGGCGATCAGATGACCATCGGTAGAGTAAGGAGGGGTATTCGGTAACAACACGCCGGTCAGCGCATACAGGTTTCCCAGGCTGTCACCGGAGAACTTCAGCCGTAGATCCAGACCGCCAAGGTTCAGCGCATCGGACAACGTCCCCGCGACCTGCACTCTGGTATTGCCGGAACGGACATCGGCCTGCAACGGGAACGGAATATCAGCGCTTTGCAGTGACAACATGCCACCCATCTTGCCGCTGCCAGACAGGACTTCGCCATGGTATTTTCCCTTTACCTTCCAGCCGAAGACATAATCCGGCGTCGTCGCTTTATCCCCCGGCTGCTTACCCGCAACTTCACTAAAGGGCAGAGGCTTGCCGAGCGGGTCGATCAGCGCCTGGAAATCGGCCTTGAGCGTGGCATCTTTAAAATCAATCTGGCCGCGATCAAACACGATATCGTGAATGCTGACCGACCAGTCTGACTGCGGTTGGTTGGGGTCTTTATCGGCGCTGTTGGCCAGGTTGAAGGTCCAGTTATTGTCACCGTTCGCCAGGCGCTGTAGCGAGGCATTTGGCTGTTTCAACCAGATACGCGGGATCAGCACCTCTTTGCCCAGTAGCGCCAATGGTGCGATCGAGGCATCGACGCGTTGCAGTGTGATCATCTCGTCGCCAGGTATCCTGTCCGGGTTGCCCAACATAATATCTTCGGCGTGGATATGTGGCCAAGGTACCCAGGCACGCCAGCCCCCCTCATCCTGGTGACGTTCCCAGTTAACGCCCAGATCGCCACGAATAGCAAACGGGCGCTGCAGCTCGGCAGAGACTTTGCTATTGATGGTGGGTTTGAGACGGTTCCAATCGAAAGTGGTAATGAACACCACCAAAACCACGCTGATCAGCAGCACGATGCCGCCAATCCAGCTAAAAGTTTTGCCCGTTCTTGTCATAACAGCTCCCTTGAGGCGATAGCTGACTGACCCAATTGAGGGCCTCAGCCTACTTAAAAGCCTAGTCGAGGATAGGCCAGAGTTCACGCTTTGGGAGCTAGTGGGTCAGGGGGTGGGGACAATAAACCGTGTAGGTAGCGTTTTCAGTTGGTCAAAATGTGCAGGGCGGCTAAGGTAATACCCTTGGGCTGCAAACGCGCCAGAGCGCTGCACCAGCCGCCATTCCTGCTCTGTTTCTACCCCTTCGACAATCACCCCGTCACTGTGCTGGCTCATCAGGCGCACCAGGGTAAAAAACAGCTGGATGCCCTCATCGCTTTGCTTGAGCAGCATAAACAGCTCGCGCGCCACCTTGATATACTGATAACGCCAACTACTGACCGCAGAGAAATTCGCCAGCCCGCTGCCAAAATCATCCAACCACAGGCGCTCCGCCCCGGGGATGTGCTGCAGTGGCCCATTCAACGCTCTGTCTGCCTGCTCCACCAACTCAAAACGCAGGTAAGGCATGATGCTGATTTGCCGCTGCATCGCCGGATGCCGTTGCAGTGCCTGCAATGCCTTGCCATCGATATTGATCGACACCATCAATGCGTGACGGGTAAACAAGATCTGCCACTGCTGCAGTAAATTGAGCTGTTCCTGAATGACCGCCAGGCGCTGGCGTAGCCCAAGCGCGGCAAAGTAATGCTCTGGGGATACTGGCTTATCCGGTGCTGCCGGATGATGTACCGCCGTGAGCAACTCCACCGCCAACAGTTTACCACAGGTGCGGTAAATGGGTTGAAAAGTATACAAACGCCGACACTGCCGCCAGTAACGGAAGACTTTGGCACGCTGCCAGGCGGCAAACAATGGCGTCAGTAGACCAGAGATCATGTTGGTTATCATTGGTACTTTCGCCATTAGGGAATGGGAACGATAACGTTGCCGGAAAATTCGTCGATCTTGTTATCGGCAATGCACAATAAAACTTTAAGCCCTGTTCAAAGCTCTCTACATTAGGCCATTACCTACATGCAACTTTTTTATAACAAGAGGAAAATAAAATGCCCTACGTAAATATCAAAATTACCCGCGAGGGTGCAACCGCTGAGCAGAAAAAACAGCTGATTGCTGGCGTAACCCAGCTGTTGGTCGATACGCTCGGCAAAAACCCTGCCACTACCGTAGTAGTGATCGATGAGGTGGAGACCGATAACTGGGGGATTGGTGGTCAATGCGTCACCGATCTGCGCGCGGCGGCCAAGTAGTTTTCCTTCCTCAGCGGCGGGAAACCACGCGTTTCCCGATCGCGATCATAAACTAATTAAAACGCTGTTTTATTCCTATTGACTCGCTTCGCCCTTGCGTTGAGACTGAGCGTATTCGCAGCAACCAGACTCATCATCAAGCCAGGGATTATCATGAACAGCAAAAACCTCGCCGTGATCGGCGAATGCATGATCGAACTGTCGCAGAAAGGCGCCGATCTCAGCCGTGGATTCGGCGGCGACACCCTCAACACTGCCGTCTATATCGCCCGCCAGGTGCCGCAACAGGCGCTGAACGTCCATTACGTCACCGCGCTCGGCACCGACAGTTTCAGCCGGGAAATGCTGCAAACCTGGCAGCAGGAGCAGGTGAAAACCGATCTGATCCAACAGTTGGACAACAAGCTGCCGGGGCTGTACGTGATCGAAACCGACGATACCGGCGAGCGCACCTTCTATTATTGGCGTAACGATGCGGCCGCCCGCTACTGGCTGGATGGCCCGCAGGCAGAAAGCCTGTGCGCACAGCTGGCGCAGTTTGATTACCTGTATCTGAGCGGCATCAGCGTGGCGATCCTCAACCCGGCCAGCCGGGCCAAACTGCTGACTCTGCTGCGCCAATGCCGTTCCAACGGCGGCAAAGTGATCTTCGATAACAACTATCGGCCACGGCTGTGGCAAAGCCAGCAAGAGACCCAGCAGGCCTATCGCGAGATCCTGGCCTGTACCGACATCGCCTTCCTGACGCTGGATGATGAAGATTTACTGTGGGGCAAGCAGCCGGTTGAACAGGTGGTGAGCCGCACGCGTGACTTTGGCGTGAGTGAGATTGTGATTAAGCGTGGCGCAGACTCCTGCCTGGTGTTTAGCGCCGATGGGGAAACCCACGACGTACCAGCGGTCAAACTGCCAAAAGAAAAAGTGATTGATACCACCGCCGCCGGGGATTCCTTCAGCGCAGGTTATCTGGCTATGCGCCTGACCGGTGGTGATGCCGTTAGCGCGGCCAAACGTGGCCACCTGACCGCCAGCACGGTGATCCAATATCGCGGGGCCATTATCCCACGCGAAGCGATGCCGCAGTAATTTCCATCGTCCAGATAGGCGAAAGGCCAGCAACAATGCTGGCCTTTTTAGTTGGCCCGATAATCGGGCCGTTACAATCTTGGTGCTTAACCTGCTACCGCGATACGTTTCATATCGGTCATATAACCGCGCAGTTTGCGGCCAACGGATTCGATCGGGTGGTTGCGCACCGCTTCGTTCACGTCACGCAGCTGCGCGTTATCAACGGTGGTACCAGCAACGGATTTACCCAGATCGCCCGCCTGCAGGGTAGTCATGAACTCTTTCAGCAACGGTACCGCTGCATAAGAGAACAGGTAGTTACCGTATTCTGCGGTATCCGAGATCACCACGTTCATTTCATACAGACGCTTACGCGCGATGGTGTTGGCGATCAACGGCAGCTCGTGCAGAGATTCGTAGTAAGCAGACTCTTCGATGATGCCTGAATCCACCATGGTTTCGAAGGCCAGTTCAACGCCCGCTTTCACCATTGCTACCATCAGTACGCCGTTGTCGAAGTATTCCTGCTCGCTGATTTTGCCTTCAAACTGTGGTGCGGTTTCGAAAGCGGTTTTACCGGTCTCTTCACGCCAGGTCAGCAGTTTCACATCGTCTGCGGCCCAGTCTGCCATCATACCGCTGGAGAATTCGCCAGAGATGATGTCGTCCATGTGCTTCTGGAACAGCGGAGCCATGATGCCTTTCAACTGCTCAGACAGCGCATAGGCACGCAGTTTCGCCGGGTTGGACAGGCGGTCCATCATCAGGGTGATACCGCCCTGCTTCAGCGCTTCGGTGATGGTTTCCCAGCCGAACTGGATCAGTTTTTCAGCGTAAGCCGGGTCGGTCCCTTCGGAGACCAGCTTGTCGAAGCACAGCAGAGAACCCGCCTGCAGCATACCGCACAGGATAGTCTGCTCGCCCATCAGGTCAGATTTCACTTCTGCCACGAAGGAAGATTCCAGCACGCCTGCACGGTGGCCGCCGGTGGCTGCCGCCCATGCCTTGGCAATCGCCATGCCTTCGCCTTTTGGATCGTTTTCCGGGTGAACCGCGATCAGCGTCGGCACGCCGAAACCACGTTTGTATTCTTCACGTACTTCAGTACCTGGGCACTTAGGTGCAACCATCACTACGGTGATGTCTTTACGAACCTGCTCGCCAACTTCAACGATGTTGAAGCCGTGGGAGTAGCCCAGCGCAGCACCATCTTTCATCAGCGGCTGTACGGCACGAACTACTGAGGTGTGCTGCTTGTCTGGCGTCAGGTTAACTACCAGATCGGCCTGCGGGATCAGATCTTCATAGGTGCCAACCTTGAAGCCGTTCTCGGTGGCTTTGCGCCATGAGGCACGCTTCTCGGCAATCGCTTCTTTACGCAGCGCATAGGCCACGTCCAGGCCGGAATCACGCATGTTCAGACCCTGGTTCAGACCCTGAGCACCACAGCCGACAATCACCACTTTTTTCCCTTTCAGGTAACCGGCTTCATCCGCAAATTCGTCACGCGCCATGAAACGGCACTTACCCAATTGCGCCAGCTGCTGACGCAGGTTCAATGTGTTGAAATAGTTAGCCATGGTGATGCTCCAGTTAGATGTTGTGTCGTGCAATATTATTCTCATCCCCGCCCTGTCGGTACGGGATCCGTTGAAACCAATGTATAACAGGAATTGCGTTGCTTAAATTGATATATTACGAACGTGACGTTGCAATTTCTGCAACACCCCGCTGCGAGCGAACTGATTATGGACTTACGTGATCTCAAGCTGTTCCTACACCTGGCGGAAAGCCATCACTTTGGCCGTACCGCCAAGGCGATGCACGTCAGCCCCTCTACGCTTTCCCGCCAGATCCAGCGGCTGGAAGAAACGCTTGGGCAACCGCTGTTTCTGCGTGATAACCGCACCGTAGAGCTGACCGATGCGGGTGAACAGCTGAAAGTGTTTGCTCAACAAACGCTGCTGCAGTATCAGCAGTTGAAGCATGCGCTTGGCCAGCATGGCCCTTCTCTGAGTGGCGAACTGCGTTTGTTCTGCTCGGTCACCGCCGCTTACAGCCATCTGCCACCGATCCTCGATCGCTTCCGTGCCCAGCATCCCCTGGTTGAAATCAAGCTAACCACCGGTGATGCTGCCGATGCGGTGGACAAAGTACAGTCCAACGAGGCCGACCTTGGTATCGCCGGGCGACCAGAAACGCTGCCCACCAGCGTCGCCTTCACCCAAATCGGTGAGATCCCGCTGGTGCTGATTGCCCCTGCTCTGCCCTGTGCAGTACGAACGCAGGCGCTTGCCGAACAGCCAGACTGGGCCAACATGCCGTTTATCCTGCCGGAGCATGGCCCGTCACGAAAACGCATCGAGCTGTGGTTCCGCCGCCAGCACATCACCAACCCGCTGATTTACGCCACCGTCGGTGGGCATGAGGCAATTGTTTCGATGGTGGCATTAGGCTGCGGGATCGCGCTGATCCCCAGCGTGGTGGTGGACAATAGCCCGGAGCCAGTTCGCAACCGCATCTCTCAGTTGGAGAATATCTCGATGGTCGAACCGTTCGAACTGGGGGTCTGCGTGCCGAAAAAACGCCTCAACGAACCGCTGATTGAGGCGTTCTGGCGTTTGCTCTCATAAATCCGCAGGGTCGATCTGCTTCATCGCTTCCACCTGCATCAGCCACTGGTACAGCGGCTCCAACTGCTGGAAACTCTGGGTCAGGGTAGCGACCAGATCGGCGCTGAACAGCTTTTCCACCTGGTTATCTGTGGCCATCACCGCAAAGGATTTGCGGTTGTACCAGGTGGCAATTTCCGCCGCCTGCTCTTTCACCAACGGGCGCTTATAGCTTTCCCCCACCAGCTCGAACGGCGCGCGGCAGCACTCGGCCACCGCCAAAAACGGCTGTGGCCTGCGCAGCAGGGTATGGCGAAACAGATCCATGGTCGCTTTGTCGGCGCTGTAATAGCCCAGGCCATAACGCAGCATGTCCGGCCCCAGCTCAAAGAAATACACCGGTGCCAGCTTCCAGTCTTTGCTTGGCCGCTTGAAGGTCAGCCACATGCGGCTACGATAGCGGGATTTATCATGGGAAAAACGCGTGTCGCGATGAATGCGCGACAGCGTTTTGCCAATGGCCGGACGGGTTTCAAACTGCGGGTCAATCATCAGCATCGCAGGACTCAGCGCATCCACCAGCGAACGAAACGGCGTTAACAGCTCACGGTCATACACGCCCCGATTGGCATCAAACCACTCCTTGTCGTTCTCGATCCGCACCTGTTGCAGGAAGTCCAGCCCTTGTTGGCTGAACCCGGTGAACTCATTACTCATACGCTATCCTTGTCGCCGATGTCAGCCTTGCAGGAAGAACCGGAAGGCCGGGTTGTCGGTCTCATCATGGCAGTCGTAACCCAACGCCTGCAGGTGCTGCTCAAACTCTGGCTCGGTCTGCGAAAGCTCAAACCCTGCCAACACGCGACCAAAATCGGTGCCGTGGCTGCGGTAGTGGAACAGCGAAATATTCCAGTGCGTACCCAGCGTTTGCAGGAACTTGAGCAGTGCGCCCGGTGATTCCGGGAACTCAAAGCTGTACAGACGCTCACGCAGCGGTTTCGAAGGCCGCCCGCCGACCATGTAACGCACGTGCAGTTTCGCCATCTCATCGTCGGACAGATCCACCACCTGATAGCCATCGCGGTTCAGCTCATCGATGATTTCCAGCCGCTCGGCATGACCTCTGGTCAGGCGGACACCGACAAAGATGCAGGCGTTGTCGGCATCGGCATAGCGGTAGTTGAACTCGGTGACCGCACGGCCCCCCAGCAGCTGGCAGAACTTCAGGAAGCTGCCCTTCTGTTCTGGAATGGTCACCGCCAGCAGCGCTTCGCGTTGTTCGCCCAGTTCGCAGCGTTCGGAAACGTAGCGCAGGCCGTGGAAATTCACGTTGGCACCGGAAAGCACGTGGGCCAGCCGCTCGCCCTGAATATTGTGCTGTTGCACGTATTTTTTCAGCCCCGCCAACGCCAGTGCGCCAGAAGGTTCAGCGATGGCCCGCACGTCTTCGAACAGATCTTTCACCGCTGCGCAGATCGCATCGCTGTCTACGGTGATCACATCATCCAGGTATTCACGGCACAGGCGGAAGGTTTCATCACCGATACGCTTGACCGCGACGCCTTCGGCAAACAGCCCGACGCGCGCCAGATCGACCGGCTGCCCGGCATCCAGCGCTGCACGCAGGCAGGCCGAATCCTCGGCTTCTACGCCAATCACTTTGATTTGCGGCATCAACTGCTTGATCAGCACCGCCACACCGGCCGCCAGGCCGCCGCCGCCTACCGGGACAAACACCCGGTCCAGGTGCGCGTCCTGCTGCAACAGCTCCATCGCCAAAGTACCCTGCCCGGCAATCACTGCCGGGTGATCGAACGGGGGCACAAAGGTCATGCCCTGCTGTTGTGAAAGCTCAATCGCCTTGATCTTGGCTTCATCGAAGTTGGCACCGTGCAGTAACACTTCACCACCGAAGCCCCGCACCGCATCAACCTTGATATCTGCCGTCGACACCGGCATCACGATCAGGGTTTTGATCCCCAAACGGTTGCCGGAAAAGGCCACGCCCTGAGCATGGTTGCCCGCAGAGGCCGTGACTACGCCACGCGCCCTCTGCTCTTCATCCAGGCTGGCAATCATCGCGTAAGCCCCACGCAGCTTAAAGCTGTGCACCGGCTGGCGATCTTCGCGCTTCACCAGAATGGTATTGCCGAGGCGCGCAGAGATCTTGCCCATTGTCTGTAACGGGGTGACCTGAGCCACCTCGTAAACCGGCGAGCGGAGCACCGCTCGCAAATATTCCGCGCCACAGGGGGCATCGGGTAGGGGTTGTGATACCGCCATGATCGTTAGCCTCCCAGCTTGCTCTTGTCTCGCACTGCGCCCTTGTCTGCACTGGTGGCCAGCGTAGCGTAAGCTCGTAACGCATAAGAGACCTGGCGCTCACGCGCTTTCGGTGTCCAGGCCGCATCACCGCGTGCCAGTTCCGCCTCACGGCGTGCAGCCAGTACGCTCTCTGGCACATCCAGCACCATGCTGCGCTTCGGGATATCGATATCGATCATGTCCCCTTCTTCCACCAGCGCAATCAGGCCACCGCTGGCCGCTTCCGGCGAAACGTGACCAATGGATAAACCGGAAGTACCGCCAGAGAAGCGACCATCGGTGATCAGTGCACAGACTTTGCCCAGCCCCATCGATTTCAGATAGGTGGTTGGGTAGAGCATTTCCTGCATGCCAGGCCCGCCTTTTGGCCCTTCGTAACGGATCACTACCACGTCGCCTGCCACCACTTTGCCACCCAGGATCGCCTCAACGGCCGTATCCTGGCTCTCATAAACTTTGGCTGGCCCACGGAAGGTCAGGTTGTCTTGATCCACACCGGCGGTTTTAACGATACTGCCGTCTTCCGCCATGTTGCCATACAGCACCGCCAGACCACCTTCCAGGCTGAAGGCATTTTCCAATGAGCGGATACAGCCATCGGCACGATCGTTGTCCAAGGTGTCCCAACGGCAGTCCTGTGAGAATGCCTGAGTAGTGCGGATACCCGCCGGGCCTGCGCGGAACATTTTCTTCACGGCCTCATCCTGGGTCAGCATGATGTCGTACTTTTCCAGGGTCTCTGGCAGCTTCATCCCCAGGATGTTATCCACATCGCGGTTCATCAGCCCGGCGCGATCCAGCTCGCCAAGAATGGCCAGCACGCCACCGGCACGGTGTACGTCTTCCATATGGTATTTCTGAGTGCTTGGCGCCACCTTGCAAAGGTGTGGCACTTTGCGGGATAGACGATCGATATCCGCCATAGCGAAGTCGATCTCGCCTTCCTGTGCCGCAGCCAACAGGTGCAACACGGTATTGGTGGAGCCGCCCATCGCAATGTCCAGCGTCATGGCGTTTTCGAACGCCGCCTTGTTGGCGATGCTGCGTGGCAGCGCGCTCTCATCATCCTGCTCATAGTAACGCTTGGTCAGTTCGACGATGCGCTTACCGGCATTGAGGAACAGATCTTTACGATCGGCATGGGTTGCCAGCAACGAGCCGTTGCCCGGTTGGGACAGACCCAACGCTTCGGTCAGACAGTTCATGGAGTTGGCGGTAAACATCCCGGAGCACGAGCCGCAGGTTGGGCAAGCGGAACGCTCGATCTGCGCGCTGTCGGCGTCGCTGACGTTCGGGTTGGCACCCTGGATCATCGCATCGATCAGATCCAGCTTGATGATTTTGTCGGAAAGCTTGGTTTTACCGGCTTCCATCGGGCCGCCGGAAACGAAGATCACCGGAATATTCAGGCGCAGTGACGCCATCAGCATTCCTGGGGTGATCTTGTCGCAGTTGGAGATACACACCATCGCATCGGCGCAGTGGGCATTCACCATATACTCTACCGAGTCGGCGATCAGCTCGCGCGATGGCAGAGAATAGAGCATGCCGCCGTGGCCCATGGCGATCCCGTCATCCACCGCAATGGTGTTGAACTCTTTGGCAACGCCGCCGGAGGCTTCGATCTGTTCTGCAACCAGCTTGCCCAGGTCGCGCAGATGCACATGGCCCGGCACAAACTGGGTGAAGGAGTTGACCACCGCAATAATCGGTTTGCCGAAATCGTCGTCGGTCATCCCGGTCGCGCGCCATAATGCGCGGGCACCCGCCATGTTGCGGCCGTGGGTGGTGGTGGCGGAACGGTACTTAGGCATGCTCTTCACTCCAAAATATAGTCATATTACGGACGGCGAACGAACCATCCGTTTAGTGTTGTCTGTCGTTATTGATTTACCGGATCCAACCAACCGTACTTGTCTTCGGTTTTGCCGCTGAACAGGCCAAAGAATGCCTGCTGGATCTGCTTGGTAATTGGGCCGCACTTGCCGATCCCCACCTGAATACCATCCACGCTGCGCACCGGCGTGATTTCCGCCGCGGTGCCGGACATAAACACTTCGTCCGCCAGGTATAGAGACTCACGGGAAAGCACCTGCTCGCGCACTTCGAAGCCCATATCTTTTGCCAGCTTGATGATCGCGTCACGCGTGATGCCTGGCAGGGCAGAAGAGGTGAATGGTGGAGTAAACAGCACGCCGTCTTTCACTTCAAACAGGTTCTCGCCTGCACCTTCAGAGATATAGCCGTGAACGTCCAGCGCGATACCTTCCTGATAGCCGTGGCGGCGTGCTTCGCTGCCCACCAGCAGTGAGGAAAGGTAGTTGCCCCCGGCTTTCGCCGCGGTAGGAATGGTGTTTGGTGCCACACGGTGCCAGGAAGAGACCATCGCATCGATACCTTGGTCCAGCGCTTCTTCACCCAGATACGCGCCCCAAGGAAACGCCGCGATAATCACGTCGGTTTTATAGCCAGCCGGTGGATTAACGCCCATGCCAACATCACCCACAAACACCAAAGGACGAATATAAGCGCTGACCAGATTGTTTTTACGCAGCGTGGCGCGGCAGGCTTCCATCAGCTCATCGACGCTTTGCGTTACCGGCATGCGGTAAATTTTGGCCGAGTCATGCAGACGCTGCATATGTTCACGGTGACGGAATACCACCGGGCCTTTATGGGAGTCATAGCAACGAACTCCTTCAAATACCGACGTTCCGTAGTGCAGCGCATGCGACATTACGTGAACCTTGGCATCGGCCCAGGGAACCATCTCACCATTGAACCAGATATAATCGGCTTTCTTCGTCATTGTTCTGTTCCTTTTGCGCAATCAGGCGCGTATTTGTTGTGATGATTGTTGCTGGATCTCAACGCTGGAGACATCCATCAGTTTGCTTAACTGAGATGACAGTAAATCCACAGGGCGCTGGCTGGCAACGGTCAATTCAATATTAATATCGTCGCTATTGCTGCCCGAAGCCATATTCATAGCACAAACCTGGAAGCCACGGTGACGGACAACGCGCAATACGCGCTCTAACATTTCAGGGCGGAAGCGGGCCTGGATCGAGAGTTGATGCTGCATCATGATACTTTCTCCAACATGGTTTCGTTGCCTGCGCCCGGCGGCACCAGCGGCCAGACGTTCTCGAGTTCATCAATGGAAACCTGCAGCAGATAAGGCCCTTCGCTGTTAAGCAAGGTATCGAGCGCGTCTGCAACCTGGTCTTTGCGGGTAATACGTTGGCCGGGAATACCGAAGGCGCTGGCCAATATCAGGAAGTCGGGGTTATCGGAGAGGTTGGTTTCGCTGTAACGACCATCAAAGAACAGTTGCTGCCACTGGCGAACCATGCCTAAACGCTGGTTATCCAGTAACACGATTTTCAGCGGTAACTGTTTGCGTTTGATGGTGCCCAACTCCTGCACGTTCATCATGAAGGAACCATCCCCGGACACGCAGATCACCATGTCCTCCGGGCGTGCCATCTGTGCCCCTACCGCTGCGGGGATGCCGAAGCCCATCGTCCCCAGCCCGCTGGAGGTGATGAAGTTCTCAGGGCGTTCAAAGCTCATGTGCTGCGCCGTCCACATCTGGTGCTGGCCCACGTCGGTGGTCACTACGGTATTAGCCGGTTTGCGTTCAGACAGTTGCTTGAGCAGTAACGGAGCATAAATCGGTTGGCCCGGGTGGTCGTAACGCCAAGGGTGGGTTTCTTTCAGTTCGGCCACCCGTTGCAGCCAGGGGGCAATCTGCATTGGTTGTTGCAGCGCTGGCAGCAGCGCCTTCAGATCCCCTTGCAGGGCCACATGCGCCTGACGCAGCTTGCTCATTTCCGCCGGGTCGATATCCATGTGGATCACCTTGGCCTGCGGCGCAAAGGCGTTCAGCTTGCCGGTCACCCGGTCGTCAAAACGCGCGCCCACGGCTATCAATAAATCGCACTCCTGCACGGCGAAGTTGGCAGCTTTGGTACCATGCATACCCAACATGCCGAGATAATACGGATGGTTGGCATCCGGTGCCCCCAAGCCTTTCAAGGTCGCCACCGTTGGGATCTGCGTCAGCTCGACAAATTCCCGTAATGCCGGGACGGCCTGTGCCATCCCCACGCCACCGCCCACATACAGCATCGGCTTCTTCGCCTGTGCCAGCAGCTGCGTGGCCATGGCCAACTCTGCTGTGGGATGTTCGAACTGATCTTCTACCGGCATCAGATGAGGAGGTAAATCGCCCTGCGCCAGTTGGATGTCTTTCGGGATGTCGATCAGTACCGGGCCTGGGCGGCCGCTGGTGGCGATGGCAAAAGCCTCCGCCATGATCCCTGGCAGCGCTTCCAGCGACTCCACCAGGAAACTGTGTTTGGTACAGGCCAGAGACAGGCCCAGAACATCGATCTCCTGAAAAGCATCGGTACCGATAAGCGCAGAACCTACCTGACCGGTGATCGCAACCACTGGCACCGAGTCCAGCAGCGCATCCGCCAACCCGGTGATCAGGTTGGTCGCGCCAGGGCCTGAGGTGGCGATACAGACGCCAACTTTGCCGCTGGAGCGAGCATAGCCAATTGCCGCAATCGCCGCACCCTGCTCATGACGACACAGCAGATGTTCAACCCCGCCGTCATACAACGCATCGTAGACCGGCATGATCGCACCACCAGGATAGCCGAATACCTTGTCTACCCCCTGCGCACGCAACGCTTGAACTACCCACTGAGCACCATTCATGGTTATTTCCCCGCCTTGCTGCGGGAAGTGCAGGATTTTATTCTGTTGGTCATTCTCTGCTCCTTGTTCACATTTTCTTGGCATAAAAAAACCCCCGGACCTTTTGGGTGCGGGGGTTATCTTGCGATTCAGGCTTGTTTTCTAAGCCTTTCTTCGTCCAAGTGCAGCCCCGCACGGTGGGATAATAATCACCACCACGCTAATCACGACTAGGCTAATCACTTGGGCTAGGGCTTTCATAATCGGGTTGTTCACTGTGCTCGTTTCGAACTAATGCCTACAGAGTTACCATAGCAGCCGGTAACATGACAACACTTTTTTTGCGTTATTATTCGGCGCTACCGGATCAAAGCTGCAACAAAACGCATTAAATTCAAACGTTAACACCGGCACCAGGCGCTTTACTTTCCACCGCTATCGCTTTACCGCGCGTATCCTTGCCAAAATACACCAGTACCGCGATCACGATCACCACCGTCCCGGCGATTATCGCCATCGCCAGGCCGTAGTTTTGCCCATGATGTTCCGCAATCGCGGCCTGCAAGGTGGCATTCACCGAAGCAATCAGGTTACCCAGTTGGTAAACAAACCCTGGCAATACCGCGCGAGTATTCGCTGGCACCAGTTCGTTGAGGTAGGTTGGGATCACCCCCCACGCACCCTGTACCATGAATTGCATCATGAACGCCCCCAGCCCCAGCATGAACGAACCGCTGGCGAAAGCCCACAGCGGGATCACCGGTAACGCCAATAGGGCAGCAATAATAATGGCTTTCTTGCGGCCAATTTTTTCCGACAGGGCACCAAAGAAAATACCGCCGATAATGGACGCGATATTGTAGCTAATGGCGATGATACTGACGGTTTTAGGATCGAAACCGTGCTGAATTTTCAGGAAGGCCGGGTACATATCCTGAGTGCCGTGAGAGAAGAAATTAAACGCCGCCATCAACAACACCAGATAGAAACACAGCTTCCAATGGCTCTTCAGGACGGGCAGCAAAGCGGTGCTTTCTTTACGTGCCCGCGCCGCCAGCCACACCGGCGACTCTTCCACGCAGAAGTAAATAAAGGGCAGCAGCAGGATCGGTGCAGCCCCAATCACAAACATACCGCGCCAGCCAACCACTTCAAACAACAGACCGTAGGCCACCGCCGCCAACAGATAGCCAAACGGATACCCCGCCTGGAAAATACCGGACATCAGGCCGCGCGAACGGTCTGGGATGCTTTCCATCGCCAGCGAAGAGGCCACGCCCCAGATGCCCCCCATCGCCACACCGTAAAGCACGCGCAGCAACAGGAAGACGGTCAAAGAAGGAGCAGCCGCCGACAACAGCTCAAATACCGAGAAAAACACGATATTCAACATCAGGATCGGTTTACGGCCATACTTTTCCGCTGCACGGCCAAAGATCAGCGCGCCAATCGGGCGCACCGCCAGCGTCAGCAGGATCGCCAGGGTGACTTCCTCCATCCCCACCTGAAAAGCCTGAGCAATATCGCTGAGCAGGAAGACCAGCACAAAGAAATCGAAAGCGTCGAGCGTCCAGCTTGAAAAGCTGGCAATTGCCGCATTGCGCTGCAGCGGAGTCCAACCAAACATAGTGTTATCCCTACCGTAGAGTACAAAGTTATCAGGTTTAGCGGCGGCCGCAGCGAGTGCGGTAGCGGTCGGGGCTTTGTTAAAGAAGTGATTTTTATTTTAACCAATTGTTAAATACACCCATTAGCCCTGCTGTTGCAACTTGGTTAGCCTGCTAATTTGTTTCAGCTTTCCCGTAATTGTTAATGGGTATTACGGCGAAATGCGTACCGGCTCGAAAAATATCGCTAACATGATGAAATAAATTAATTTTAATTTTGTAGCACTACGCAATTTGATGATGACTCACGCGCGGCTATCGGGCCGTTCCCGCATCATGTTGCCTTCAGCGAGGAGAGCAATATGTCACTGGCGGTAATCTATACCCGCGCCACCATCGGCGTGCAGGCGCCTTCGGTCATGGTTGAAGTCCATATCAGCAACGGATTACCCGGCCTCACGCTGGTCGGCCTGCCGGAAACCACGGTGAAAGAAGCCCGTGACCGGGTGCGCAGTGCACTGATCAACAACGGCTTCACCTTTCCGGCCAAACGCATCACCGTCAATCTGGCACCGGCCGATCTGCCTAAGGAAGGGGGGCGTTATGATTTACCTATTGCGCTGGCCATTCTGGCGGCCTCAGAGCAGCTGCCCACAGATAAGTTGGCGCACTATGAGTTTCTGGGCGAACTGGCGCTTTCCGGCGCATTGAGAGCGGTGCACGGTGCCATTCCGGCGGCAATAGCGGCTGCCGAGGCCAAGCGTGAGCTGATACTGGCGGCAGCCAACGGCAAAGAGGCTGGGTTGCTTCCCCACAGCACGACCCGAATCGCAGAACATTTGCTGGAAGTTTGCGCCTTTTTGCAGGGTAAAGGCGATCTACCGATCGCCGTAGCGCCTCCGGCAGCTGCCACGTCAACGGAAACGGCCGACCTGCAGGAGGTCATCGGCCAAGAGCAGGCAAAGCGCGCGTTGGAAATCGCCGCTGCCGGGGGCCATAACCTGCTGTTACTCGGCCCTCCGGGCACCGGCAAAACCATGCTGGCCAGCCGCCTCAACGGTTTGTTACCACCGTTAACCGATCGAGAGGCGCTGGAAAGCGTCGCCGTTGCCAGCTTATTGCACCACCCGGATGAACCCCTGCCATGGCGCCAGCGGCCATTTCGCGCGCCGCACCATAGCGCTTCGATGGCCGCCCTGGTTGGGGGAGGCTCCTTGCCACGGCCAGGGGAAATCTCCATGGCGCACAACGGCGTGCTGTTTCTGGATGAGTTACCCGAATTTGAACGGCGAGTGTTGGACGCGCTACGTGAACCACTGGAATCCGGTGAAATCGTCATCTCACGCGCCAGCGCCAAGGTACGCTTCCCTGCCCGAGTGCAGCTGATTGCGGCGATGAACCCTAGCCCAACCGGGCACTATCAGGGAATACACAACCGCACGCCACCGCAACAGATTTTGCGTTACCTAGGCAGGCTCTCCGGCCCCTTCCTCGATCGATTTGATTTGTCGATTGAGGTGCCACTGCTGCCACCCGGTGTGTTGGCCAAGCAGCACCATGCAGGTGAAAGCAGCCAACAGGTACGTCAACGGGTACTGGTGGCTCGCGAGCATCAGCTGGCGCGGGCTGGTAAGGTGAATGCGTTGTTGAGTAACCGCGAAGTGGATCGAGATTGCCACTTGCCAACGGCAGAGGCGGATTTTTTGGAGAAAACGCTGAGTCAGTTGGGATTATCGGTTCGAGCCTGGCATCGCATCCTGAAAGTGGCACGCACGCTGGCCGATTTGGCGGGGGAACAACAGATTGATAAACGTCATCTCGGCGAAGCGCTCAGCTATCGCAGTATGGATCGCCTGCTGCTGCAGCTACACCGCAGTCTGGAATAGAAAATGGGGCCGAATGGCCCCATAATGATCAATCGTCGCTTTCAGTGTAGTCTTCTACCGCATCAGCCTGCGGCTTGCCACCTGACAGCGTATGGAATTTTTTCGGGCGGCGGGTGCGCGCCAGATATTTAGACCATACTTTTTCTTGCTCGGTCACCGGTTCACGCTCACCGCGACACACTGCAACGAACAACTGTTCTTCTTCAGTGGCTGGCTGGCGTTTGCCGGCATCCAACTCGTTGAACGCATACCCGAAACGCTCTAGCAATTGCGCTTCTTTAATGGTGAAATCGCCGTGACGGGAGAACCCGCGAGGATAGTTTTTATTATCAAAAAAACGACTGTTGGTGGTGAAGCTATCCGCCATCTGACACGCTCCTAATTCTCTCATGGCCGTGCTGTTTATGGCGCGGAGTATTAGATAGGCTTGACATCGTGTAAAACAAAACATTTAAATCTTAACGATAAAAAAATTTGGAGATAGGTGTGGACACCGAATTACTGAAAACCTTTTTGGAGGTCAGTAGAACGCGACACTTTGGCCGCGCAGCGGAATCCCTGTACTTAACGCAGTCTGCGGTGAGTTTCCGTATCCGCCAGCTTGAAACTCAATTAGGGGCGAATTTATTCACCCGCCATCGCAACAACATCCGCCTGACACCCGCAGGAGAACGGCTGTTGCCCTATGCCGAGAGCCTGATGAACACTTGGCAGTTGGCAAAGAAAGAGGTGGTGCGATCGCTACAGCACAGCGAACTTTCTATCGGTGCCACCGCGTCGCTATGGGAAGCTTACCTTACCCCCTGGCTGCAATCGCTCTACCAGCAGCGGGAAGCCTTGCAGCTCGAAGCCAGGGTGGCACTGCGCCATTCTTTGGTGAAGCAACTACATGAAAGACAGCTCGATTTGCTAATCACCACCGAACCGCCAAAGATGGATGAGTTGTCCAGCCAGCTGTTGGGTAACTTCTCGCTACGCCTGTTTTCCTCATCGCTACGCGACATGCCAACTCCCATGCCTTACATCAAACTGGAATGGGGGGCCGATTTTCACCAACAGGAAGCCCGCATGCTTGAGGGCGACAACGTGCCCGTGCTAACCACCACTTCGGCACATCTGACGCGCCAATTGCTGGAGACAACCGGCGGTTGCGCCTTTCTCCCCAGCCAGTGGGAAAAAGAGTACCCTCAGCTGATCGCCGTTGCAGATACCCAGCCGATCATTCGCCCGCTTTACGCCGTCTGGCTGCAAAACAGCGACCAACAGCCGTTAATCCGCCAACTGCTGAAAATACCTTTAAATACCGCAACCTGAGCCGCTATGACGGCTTCAGGCGTGGATGCCGGGGTTTCGCCCGTCTGGTCTGCCAAAAGGCGCTCATCGCCTTCTGGAGGCCGATAAAGCAAAACAGCAGGATACCGATGACGATCTTGGTCCACCAGGAGCTGAGCGAGCCATCGAAAGTGATGTAACTCTGGATTAAGCCCTGGATCAACACGCCAAACAGGGTACCCAAGATGGTGCCGACACCGCCGGTCAGCAACGTTCCCCCAATGACGACCGCCGCAATGGCATCCAGTTCGACACCGCTGGCAGCCAGTGCGTAACCGGCGGAAGTGTATAACGAGAAAATAATGCCGGAGAGGGCCGCCAGCGTGCTGGAAAGCATGTAAATCTGGATGGTGGTACGCCGCACCGGCACCCCCATCAGCCCAGCGGATACCGGATTACCACCAATGGCATAGACGTTATGGCCAAAACGGGTACGATGCGCCAGGATCATGCCCAGCGCCACGACCAACAACATCACCAGTGCCAATAAGGTAAATCGGCCACCACCGGGGACTTTCCAGGCATAGTTTGCCAACGTGGCATACAGCGGGTGATCGATTGGCAAAGACTCTTCTGACACGATAAAACTCATGCCGCGCACGAAGAACATTCCCGCCAGCGTGATGATAAAGGCGGGTAATTTTAGCACGTCAATGATCCACCCCATCAGCGCGCCAAACGAGGCTCCCATCAGCAGGGCAATGACAAATGCATAACCTGGATAAATACCATAAGTACCAATCAGCTTGGCCAGCAGTACGCCGGTAAAGGCGATCACCGAGCCTACAGAAAGATCGATGCCGCCGGAAAGGATCACAAAGGTCATGCCCACGGCCACAATGCCGAGAAAGGCGTTGTCGGTCAGCAGATCGCACCAGACGCGGGTGGAAGCGAAGCCGGGGAATTGGCTGAGGCAGAAGGCATAGCCCAGCAGGAAAACCGCGATCGTGATCAATAGGGGAAGGTTACGTTTCATCATGATTTACGTCTCCGCCACAGCCGCTGTAATGACACACTGGGGGATTGCACCAACAACACGGCCAATACCACCACCGCTTTCAACACCAGGTTAAACTCCGGTTTATAGCCCGACAGCAGAATTCCAGTATTCATACCCTGAATAATTAATGCACCGACGACGGAGAGCAGCAGATTAAAACGCCCGCCTAGCAGTGACCCACCGCCAATCACCACCGCCAGGATCGCATCCAGTTCGAGCCACAGGCCCGCATTGTTGGCATCCGCACCGCGGATATCCGCCGTGACGATAACCCCCGCCACCGCCGCACACAGGCCGCAAATGATATACGCTGCAATAATCACCCAGCGAGTACTGACGCCAGCATTACGTGCCGAGCGCAAATTGATGCCGACCGCCTCAATAAACAGCCCCAAGGCGGTTTTGCGCGTCAGTAACCAAATCAGCAGCAGCATGATGGCGGCAATGATCACTGGCATCGGCAGATACATCAGCGCACCGCTGCCGAGCTTGGCCAATCCTTCACTCTCAAAGGTGACGATTTGCCCTTCGGTAATCAACTGCGCGATACCGCGCCCGGCCACCATCAGCATCAGGGTGGCGACTATCGGCTGGATTTGCAGCACCGCGACCAGAAAGCCGTTCCACAGACCACACAGCGCCCCTACCGCTAATGCAGCCCCCAGGATGTAAGCCAATGGGTAACCAGCGCTGGTCATGGTGGCAGCGGTCGCCCCGGCAATCGCCATTACCGCACCGACGGAGAGATCGATCCCACCGGTGGCGATCACTAACGTCATACCCAAAGCAAGCAGCGCGACAGGGGCGCCACGGTTAAAAATATCAATCACGCTGCCAAACAGACGGCCATCCTGGATATGGATTGAAAAGAAATGGGGGGCGACCAGGCTATCGATAAGTAAAATCACCGCCAGCGCCCCCAGTTGCGTCGCTCCGGCGGGCATTACCCACCTTACTTTGCGCGGTCCACCGGTCATGGGAAAACTCCTGTGGTTCATGCTGCCCCCTGTTGCACGGCAATGGCCTGCATAATGGCGGGAACCGTAATGGCATCATGTTCAAGCTGCGCCACATGTTTTCTATCGCGTAATACCACGATGCGATCGGCATAGCCTGCCAGCTCCTCCAGTTCGGAGGAAATAACCAGCAGTGCCAACCCTTCATCACAGAGCCGTTCAATCAGGCGGATAATTTCCGCATGGGCCCCTACGTCAATGCCGCGGGTTGGCTCATCCAGGATCAGGAAACGGGGTTTAGTCGCCAACCAGCGGGAAAGCAGCACCTTCTGCTGGTTTCCGCCGGAAAGGTACTGGATTTGCTGCTCCGGCCCCGGTGTGCGGATCCCCAGCAGCTTGATGAAATCCTCGGCAATTCGGGTTTGCTCACGCAACGGGAGAGGCCGTAACCAACCGCGCTGCGCCTGTAATGCCAGAATGATGTTTTCCCTTACCGTGGCCGCGCCGACAATACCGTCGGTCTTACGATCTTCTGGGCAATAGCCAAATCCCAGGCTGGCCGCTTTACGGGGCGTTGGGATCGCCACCGTTTTGCCCTCAACCTTTGCCGTGCCTTTATCCCGAGCCTTAATACCGAAGATCAGTTGTGCCGTCTCGGTACGCCCCGAGCCCAATAACCCAGCCAGTCCGACTATTTCCCCAGGCCGTAGCGCCAGATCGAAAGGCTCAACCATACCGCGTCGGCCATAACCGCTAAACTCCACCAATGGCGGTGCCTGCACGGCCTGATGTTCGCTGCGTTTGAGCAGCGTCTCATCAAAACTGTGGCCAAGCATCATCTGCACCAACTCGAGCCGTGGCAACTCGGCGGTGACACGGCTCCCGACCAGCTTGCCGTTACGCAACACCGTAATACGATCGCTGATGCGGTAAACCTGTTCGAGAAAATGGGTGACGAAGATCATCCCCATTCCCTGAGATCGCAGTTGGCTGAGAATATCCAACAGCATGGTGACTTCCTTGGCATCCAGGCTGGCAGTAGGTTCATCCAGGATCAGCACCTTGGCGGAGAGATCGACGGCGCGAGCAATCGCGACAATTTGCTGAATGGCGATCGAGTAATTGCCCAGCGGCTGGCTGACATCCAGCGGTAAACCATAACCTTCCAGCAGCTTACGGGCATTACGCAACAGGGTTTTTTGATCGATCAGGCCAAAACGGGTAGGTTCCCGGCCGATAAACAGATTGGCGGCCACCGAGATATTAGGCAGCAGGTTAACTTCCTGATAGACGGTGCCAATCCCCAACGATTGCGCCTGGGCCGTATTCTGTGGCGCAATCGCGGTGCCTTCTAGCCAGATCTCACCGGCGGAGCGTTGGTAAACACCGGTCAATGCCTTAATCAGCGTGGACTTGCCCGCGCCGTTTTCCCCAAGAAGCGCCACGACCTCACCGCGTTGTAGTGTGAAATCAACCTGCTCCAGCGCTTTTACACCTGGAAACTCCACGGATAACCCGCTTATTGCCAATAATGCTGCCTGAGGTGTAGCCATTATCTGCTCCGCCTGTTAACGATCAATATCCCATGCTTTTCTTCATATCGTATTCCTGTCTGGCCGTTTCAGGCTGCAGCAGTTTCGACTCGGTCTGGATAAATTTTTGTGGCTGTGTGCCGTCTTTTTTCAGCGCAATCAAGGCATCAAACGCAGGCCCTGCCATATTTGGCGTCAGTTCAACCGTGGCGTTGGCTTCCCCTTCCATCATCGCTTTAAAGATATCCGGCACGCCATCGATGGAAACAACCTTGATCTGTGAGCCCGGTTTGAGACCGGCTTCTTTGATCGCCTGGATGGCACCAATGGCCATATCGTCATTATGTGCATAAACGGCACAGATGTTTTTGCCGTTCTGCTCGGCCTTGATAAAGCTTTCCATCACCTCTTTACCCTTGCTGCGAGTAAAGTCGCCGGACTGCGAACGAATGATTTTGACGTTACCGGCAGAGGCAATTCCATCCGCAAAGCCTTTTTTGCGGTTAATCGCCACGCTGGCCCCGACGGTGCCTTGCAGTTCCACCACGTTACAGGGTTTGCCTGCCACTTCTTTCACCAGCCATTCTCCTGCGACCTTCCCTTCATGGACGCTGTCAGAGGCGACGGCAGCGGTATACAGCGAGGGATCGTTCACTTCGATCATGCGATCCAGCAGGAAGACCGGAATGTTGGCCTCTTTCGCTTCCTGCAATACCGGGGTCCAACCGGTTGCCACCACTGGCGCAATGAAGATGGCGTCAACGCCCTGAGCAATAAAGGATCTCACCGCCTTGATCTGGTTCTCCTGCTTTTGCTGCGCATCGGCGATTTTCAGCGTAATACCCCGTTTTTCCGCCTCCAGCTTCGCCACTTTGGTTTCTGCCGAACGCCATCCTGATTCAGAACCAATCTGAGAAAAGCCGACAACCAAGGGGGCAGCCTGCGCCGCTCCCATCAACACGCCGCTGACGGCGGCCGCTAACAGTAAACGCTTAACCATGTTTTTCTCCTCGCTCTGCCTGACCCCGTCAGACAGAGATGGCCGTTGGTGTATTCGCTTTCATCGAGTGTGCCCAAAAACTCGTGGGGCTTATAAGGTGTAGTTGAAATACAGACAGGAATGATGAGCGATATCACAGCGCGGGATTACAACCATTTTGTACATAGATACAGCTAGAAATGTCTAAATTGGGAACGATTTCGGCGGGAATTTTGTACGCGTTAGCGGAAGGACTGGCAATTCTAGGCGAGTAGAAAGCAAAAAAAACCCTTCGCTTTCGCAAAGGGTTTCTAATATGGCAGGGGCGGAGAGACTCGAACTCGCGACACCCGGTTTTGGAGACCGGTGCTCTACCAACTGAGCTACGCCCCTAAATTACGCTTAACATTATGCCTGCTAACAGTAGCAGGCATAATTTAAATAAGTGGCGGAACGGACGGGGCTCGAACCCGCGACCCCCTGCGTGACAGGCAGGTATTCTAACCAACTGAACTACCGCTCCACCGATTCTTTTAC
>NZ_JBNDIN010000021.1:0-68392 GCF_050434425.1 Serratia sp. 2723 | reverse complement strand
TCTGAGTCAGAATGCACGGTACAGGCTTGATCGATGATCTCACCAGAGAAGTTTACTTTGCCGTCTTCAGCAAACGCAGCGGTGGAAAATGCGGAGGCGGCCAGAACAGCCATGGCGATCAGATTCTTGTTCATATACTACTTTTCCTTTTAAAAATGCACTCAAAATGCGCGCACTTGTTTATTTTTGACATAACCCTATGTCATTCCTTTTTATTTAGTTCATCGACTGAAAGCCCCCTCCGCAAATAGCGATGAGGCGATAATGCCTTTCCAGCCAAACGATTCATTTTGAACTAAAGTGACTCCTTTGGTTACATACGCCACGGAAGGCTTCCAAAAAATCAGTCTGCGAAACATTAAACTGAAAAATCAATAAAGGTAGATTTATTCACTACCAAAATAGTGACGTGATTTTTCTTTGGTTTTTCTGAGGAAAAAATCAAGAAAATACTTGATCGCTAGCGATGGGGGTTTTACTTAAGAGGGGGTGCTTAACTTGTTGTTTTAAATGAATATTTTTGGGTTCCCGCAAATATCAAATGGTTAGTATTGACATTATTCTCATAGATCCTTACAGTGTGTTGCAATTTAGTTCAAAGTGACTCATTAGAAATACTTTAGTGTTTGCCCATCACCATACTTCCTTAAACCTCCTTGCATTGCTCGCCGTATATAACACCGTATTTTGAATATTCCGATGGCCAAGAAAATCCTGAATCAAACGCGTATCAATCCCACGGTCCGCCAGGGCGAAACCGCAGCCATGACGCAGCATATGAGGATGCGCATTGACCTCCAGATTGGCCGCTTCGCTGTAATTACGGATTAACCAATAAATACGCTGGCGTGATAAACGGGAACCGCGGTTAGAAAGAAACAACCACTCCGTGTCTGCACCACGGTACTGTTTTCTCTTGGCCATCCAACGCTGCAAGCATTTCCGCTCACGCACGTACAGAGGGTGGACGGTTGAGAAGCCATTCTTCAACCGATGGATATAGATATTACCGCCTTCCAGATCGATATCGGCAAGCCGCCAACTGTTGATTTCACTCACCCGGCAACCATGGATAAAACACATCCAGATCAAACAGTAATCACGCTCAGGGTTTTTACCTTTCAGGGTCGCCTCGAGCAATTTTTCCACTTCGGAAGGAGTTAAATGTTTACGACTGGTCATAGTACCTCTTTACTTGTTACCAAATTACCAAGAAATATGTGGATCTTGCCTCCTTTTTAATTTCCACAATCGGATTCAGGGGGATAACCCTTTGCCTCTGGATAACATCCTTAATCCTGACGGGAGTATAGCCGATAAGCGCTCATATAACAGCCAGGACATTGAGCCAGGCTAAGTGCTGCTATTCGAAATTAATATTTCAGGTTCAAGTCTGGCAGCTAATAGTGAACAGCGTTAACTAATGCCATAGAATAGGAATGATAAAGGGGCGAGCCTTATCAGCATTCGCCCCTTGAATGGAGTAGGAGTAGGATTATATTTATTGCCGATGATCTGACACCGGCAATCGAGCCCGTATCAAATAATCCTCTTCACAGTTACAGTGCTCGCAGGACCCGGTTCAACAAGGGTCCCAGCACCTTAAACGAGGCCGGAGAAACGATATCCACATGCGCACAATCCAGCTCAAACACCTGCAACGCGTCAGCATATTCCGCCCAAGTCTGCTGTACATCCATGCCTGCTTGCAAGGTGCGCTTGGCCACGAACAGCGTCGCCTGCCCCTGGAAATGCGCCGTATGGGTATGTGACAACAGCCTGACCGAATCCGCATAGTTGGCTTCGATATTGTCAAACATCGCGACCCGCGCCTCGCCCAGCGCCGGATCTAGCGTATCTTCTGATACCGCCAGGAACTGCTCGCGCTCGCGCTGTACCTCTTTGAGCACGTTGTCGTCCAGCATCACATCCCAGTTCTGGGTTTCCGGCGGATAGGTATCCAGCAAGCCAAGGAAAGCGACCTCCTCCCCACGCGCCTGCAAACGCGCTGCGATACCTTGAGCCAATGTTCCCCCCAGGGAGTAACCGATAAAATGATACGGGCCGTGTGGCTGTACCTGTAATACCGTGGCCAGATGCGCATCGCAGACCTGATCCATATCCTCACCCAGAGCCAGAGGGCCATCCGGGCGTGGAGACTGGATGCCCACCAGCGACCAATGCTGATCGATATAACGCGGCAACACGCTGAACTGCCAGGAGAAGCCGGAAGCCGGGTGCAGGCAGAACAGCGTTGGGCCTTCGGTAACGCGCAGCGGCAACACGCTGTCAAAGCCGCATTGGTCGGCCTCTTCCTGCGTGCGTTCTTCCGCCAGCAGTCGCGCCAGTTGCTCTACTTTCGACGCGACCATCACCTGGCCAACCGACACCGCTTTACCCAGATCGCGCCGCAACTCGGCGGCCAGGCGCATCGCCAGCAACGAATGCCCACCCAGGGCAAAGAAATCATCATCGGCAAACACCTGCTCACGCTGGAGCAAACGGGCAAAGACTGCGGCGATCTCGCTTTCCAACCCGGGTTCCGGCTCGCGTCCGGCCTTTCCGGCACCGGTTTGCGGCTGCGGTAAGGCTTTGCGATCGAGTTTGCCGTTAGCGCTGAGAGGCAGCTCGGCCATTTCAACCAGGGCGATCGGCACCATATGCGGCGGCAAGCGATCGGCTAGCGCAGCACGTAGGACTTCGCTATCCAGATGCTGGCCGTGCTGCGGGACCAGGTAGCCCACCAGTTGCCGGGCATCGCCGCCCATCGCATCAGTGACCGTACCCTCCAAGACCAAGGCATGAGCCACCGCCTGACGTACGCCCGGCAGTGACAGCAGGGCGTGGTCGATCTCACTGAGTTCAATCCGCTGGCCGCGAATTTTCAGCTGATCGTCGCTGCGCCCCAAATATTCCACCGCGCCGTCTGGCAGCCAGCGGGCAACATCACCGGTGCGATACATCCGCCCACCGTTGCCCTGTGGATCGGCCACAAAGCGGCTGGCGGTGAGATCAGGTCTGGCCAGATAACCATGTGCCAACTGCACACCGGTCAGATAGAGATCGCCTGCTACGCCCGGTGGCACTGGGCGTAAGCGCGCGTCGAGGATCCGTAAACCGGTATTCCACACCGGCAGACCAATGGGGACATTAGCACCGGTGACTGCGGCAAGGGCATCACCAAAGGCTGGATGCCAGGCCACATCCACTGCCGCCTCGGTAGGGCCGTAGAGGTTATGCAACGGCACCTGAGTGCGGCTCTGCCACAGGCGACACAGCTCTGCCGGTAACGCCTCACCGCTACAGAACACCTGCCGCAGTGGTTGGCAATGGGCAATGGCGGTTGTGCTGTCCAAAGCGCCGACAAAGGCCGCCAGCATCGAAGGAACAAAGTGCATGGTAGTGACTTTATGCCGATCGATTAGCGTTTGCAGTTGCTGAGGATCGCGGTGCGCTTCCGGCGGTGCCATCACTAACTGTGCACCAACCATCAATGGCCAGAAGAATTCCCACACCGAGACGTCAAAACTGCACGGCGTTTTTTGCAGCACCACATCGTCTGCCGCCAACGGGTACTGATGCTGCATCCACAGTAAACGGTTAACGATGGCCTGATGCCCAACCAGCACGCCCTTAGGCCGCCCGGTAGAGCCGGATGTGAAGATAATATAGGCCGGATGATGCGGCGTCGGGCCTTGGATCCCGCTCGGTGCAACAGCGGTGGCTACCAATGGCGCATCGTATAACAGCACTTCCCCCTGCCCCACAAATCGCGCTTGCTGGGAGACGTCGGTGATAATCAAGCGTGGGGCCGCGTCTTCCAGCATCATGCTGAGACGTTCATCTGGATAGCCGGTATCCAGTGGTAAATAGGCCGCCCCCGCTTCCACAATCGCCATCAACGCCAGCGACAGGAAAACCGAACGCGGCAATGCCACCGCCACGATATCGCCCGGCAGCACCCCCTGAGCCACCAAACGCTGGGCCAGGGCGATCACCTGTTCGCGAGTTTCGCGGTAGTTGAACCGGTAGTGCTCATCTGCCAGCGCCGGGGCATCCGGGGTCTTATTCGCCTGCTCGGCCAACAGACCACTGAGGGTCTGTGCTGCCACCGGATAAGCGGTGTCGTTCACCTTGGCCAGCAGGGCGTGATCTTTTTCACTCAGCAAATCGGCTTCGCTCACCGGTAATGTCGGTTGGCTCGCAAACTGCCGCAGCAGCAACGGCAAACGCTGTAAGTGCTCCGTCAGTTCGGCCAACGGATAACGCTCGGCATTGGCCAATAGCTCAATCTTCAGCGTGCCAGCCTCGTCGATAAACAAGGCGATTTCCAAATCACGCACCGGGCCAGAAGCCAGATCGTGGGTGATCCCTTTGATACCGGCAAAATCGAGCTGGTAGTCGAACATCTTAAAGTTGAAAACGGTGCCATACAGCGGCTGGCTATCGCCAATCCGCCCCAGATCGCGCTGTACCTGCTCAGCATCATAACGCTGATGGCGGCGGGCAAGCTTCAGTTCACGGCTGATTTGTGCGGCAACATCCACCAACGTTGCCTGCGGCGCAACATGCATCTCCACCGGCAACACGTTAATCACCGGCCCGGTGGCACAAAGCGCAGCCGAACCCATCCGGCGCATAAAAATAAACCCGGCGCTATAGTGGGTTTGGCCTGTCAGACGAGCTACCCACACGGCCACCAGCGCCATTGCCATATCGGCAGCACTGAGCTGTTGCTGTTGGCCCACGCTGACCAGTGGCGCAAGATCCTGCGCAGCACAGAACTGTGCCAAGCGGTGAATTCGTGTCGAGGGGGCCTGCCCGGCCAATGGCTGCGGGCACAAAGTCGCTGGCATGGGCAACTGCCGTGCCTTGTTCAACCAAAAATCGGCATCGCGTTGATAACTCGGGGATTGCTGGTACTGCTGATATTCCGCCACCACATCGCTAAAAGGCGTGAACGGCGTAGGCTCTGGCTGCTCATGCTGACATAGGCGGGTATAAATATTGGCGATACGGCGAGCTATAGCGGTAAAGCTGAAGCCATCGACCACCAGATGATGGTAACGCTGATACCAGAACCAGCGATCGTCGGCCAGACGCATCAGGATATGGCGATACAGCGGCTTGCCGCTGCTCGCCCGTAATTCGGCACCAAGGTCGATCTGCATCAGCGCATGGGCCGCCGCCTCTGCATCTGCCGAGTCGCTCAGGTCAACCCACTCCGCCACAGCCAACGGCATCGTGGCGTCGTAATACTGCATTGGCACACCATCACGCTCAACGAAACGTAGCCGTAAGGTGTCCACTTCAGCCAGGCCCTGTGAGATCGCCCGTAGCAGGTGGTCTTTATCCAGCGGACCATTCAGTTCGATATAATGGGCAACCGCATAGGCATTGCCGTACGGTGAAATTTGATCGGCAACCCAAATACCGGGCTGCGCGGCCACCAATGGCAACTCAACGGTAACCTGTTGCCCGGTGGATAAAATAGAGGTTTCTGACACGACATTCGCTCCTGTTGTCGGTTCTTGCTTCTGCGTCTCCATCATGCCTTACTTAGTGATGCGGGCCGCATATCCTGCCAATTCTGTTCCAGCCAGTGAACACAGCGTTCCCGGGAAGCTGGGCCAAAAACGCTTACCCAGCCTGCCGGGATAGCGCTAAAATCCGGCCACAGGCTATAAAGCAGTTCGTCATTACGCAGGACATAGCAAATTTGCTGCTCGTCATCGAACGGGTTTAAGGTTTCCATTACTTGCTCCTTAAGCATGAAGAGAGTTGGCGGACGGCTTCAATTCGGCACGGCGGTTGACCAACTCCGACCAATGCGCCTGCAGGCCATCAAGTAAGCCGCCGCGCCAGCACAGCGCATCGTGCCCGCCCTCTACCAACCGATATTGCACCTGATGCCCGGCCTCACTTAACAGGGCCGCCATACGGTCATTAACCCGGTGGACCAGCTTTTCATGCGCTCCGGCCTCTAAAAATACCTTCAGCTTGCCGCGCTCACCCAACTGCCGGTCCTCTACCTGGCGGATCAACCAGCAGGCATCCTCGGGCACAGTGGGCAACTGCAACATATCGCGGCGTGGCCACCAGAACGAGCCAGATTGGCTGATGGTGGCACCAAAATATTCCGGCCAGCGCAAGCCTGCATAGAGCGAACCCAAGCCACCAAAGCTTTGCCCGGCGACCACGGTGTTGGCAGCCTCACGGTTATGCGGTGCCCAGTCGGCCAATTGTGGTAATAACTCTTCCTGTAGGGCCAACCAAAACTCATCGTTGCAGGTCAGCTCCCGCGCGCGGTGTTGCTGGTCGATCACATCGATCAGCAGGTAGACCGCCTCCGGCAGTTGGCCAGCACGCGTCAGTTGCATTAGCGGATCCCAGACCGGCATCTGATTGGCCCAGAATTGGCCGTCCAGCAAAATAGCCAATGGCCGCGCCACCGGGTTACTTTCACCGGTGGAGTAGACCCAGACGTGGCGGGAGGTTCCCAATCGCTGGCTATGCCAGGTATGCCGTTGCAGTCTGGCAGGAGGTGCAGGCGTACAGCGGCCGCTGGTCACGGCATAGTTATCAAAGTCCCGCCAGGCCGGTTGTTGGGGAGCCTGCGGCATATGCAGGCCAGAAAGAGTGTGCCCACCGACTCCAGGCCAGGCGCGGTAAGGATTAAGCAGATCGTGAGTTGCGCTGGCGAACACCTGGTGCCACCAGTGGCGAATAGAAAGCATGTTGGCGTGAGTATTGTCTCCCTGCGGTTCGAACGGACAATCCTCCATGCAGGGGATAAAACAGTAGCTGCCGCGCCAGTCGCCTTGCAGCTCGGTTTGCCAATACCAGACGTCCGATCCGGTGAGCCGTTGCAGGCTCTGCGGGGGCGACGCTTGATGATGATCGGTAAGGCAGTTGATATGGATCCAGACTCGCCGATAAGCCGAGGTCAGTTCACCGCCCTGAGGGTCGCGCCACAAGAACGTCACCTTCCATCGACCATTATCCAGCGGTTCCACCAAGGGGGTACCACGCCGAACGATATCCAGCCACCAACCGTGGCTCCCTGCATACTTGCTCGCCAATAACGTACTGCTTGCTGGTTGTTGTTCAGTTTTCAAAACACCCACTCATTGTGTTGTTGGCAAGGCACGCCGTGCGACTCACCGGTTCCCAAATGCCAAACGGCCAAAGGAATACTATTGATAATTATTTGCATTTGCAATAGTGTATAGAAGCTCGAAATCGAGCGGGCATTCTTCAACAGGGATGGATGCCGAATTATTGAACGGGATCTTGCAGCCAGTCAGCCTGGCCTCAGGGTTTCGTTACTATTTTCGACTACACAATAAAACTACAGCAAACCGTTCCGTTACCGGTTGTCACACAGTGCCGCATCAGGAAGGGTGGTTAGGTAGGAACCTCAAAATGAATCGGAAGTTATCTCGTTATTCTTTAGCCACACTCATTGGGTTAGGGTTAGGCACGTCTGCATTTTCCGTCACAGTCAATGCCGAGCAAACGGCCACCACTTCAGACAGCTCTGCGCTGCCTGAGAAAAGCAAAAAAGAATCCGCCTCTGACGATGTCATTGTCGTCACCGCCGCCAAACAAAATCTTCAAGCTCCCGGCGTTTCCACCATCACTGCCGAAGAAATCAAACGACGCCCTCCCGCTCGTGATATCAATGAGTTGATCCGTACCATGCCGGGGGTCAACCTGACCGGTAACTCCACCAGCGGCCAGCGGGGCAACAACCGCCAACTCGATATTCGTGGCATGGGGCCAGAAAATACCCTGATCCTGATCGACGGCAAACCGGCCAGCAGCCGTAACTCGGTGCGCCAAGGCTGGCGTGGCGAGCGTGATACCCGTGGTGATACCGCCTGGGTGCCACCAGAGATGATCGAGCGTATCGAAGTGCTGCGTGGCCCTGCGGCTGCCCGCTATGGTAACGGCGCGGCAGGTGGCGTGGTCAACATCATCACCAAAAAAGCTGGCCAGGACCTGCACGGTTCACTGAACGGTTATTTCAACGTACCGCAGCATAAGGATGAAGGCGCAACCAAGCGCACCGATTTCAGCCTTTCCGGCCCGTTAAGCGATCGGTTGAGCTTCCGTCTGTTCGGTGGCTACAGCAAAACGCAGGCCGACGCCTGGGATATCAACCAGGGGCATCAGTCCGAACGTACCGGCACCTATGCCAATACTCTGCCTGCCGGTCGTGAAGGGGTGGTCGACAAAAATATCGATGCCTTGCTGAGCTGGGAATTCGCCCACCTGCAGTCCTTGGATTTCCAATATGCCTATGGTCGCCAGGGCAACCTGTACGCCGGGGATACCCAGAACACCAACACCAATGCGCTGGTGCAGAGCAACTACGGTAAAGAAACCAACCGTATGTATCGTGAAACCTATGCGGTCAATTATCGTGGCGCATGGGACAGTGGCGTCAGCACCAACAACTATGTCCAATTCGAGCGCACGCGCAATACCCGTTTGGCCGAAGGACTGGCCGGGGGCACCGAAGGGATCTTCGCCAACGACAGTTTTAACACCACCCGTCTGGACGATTTCCTGGCCCACAGCGAAATCAGCATTCCATTCGATATGTGGGTGCCACAAACCGCCACGCTGGGCACCGAGTGGAATCAACAGAAGATGAAAGATCCTTCTTCAACCACCCAGTCGCTGACCGGCACGAATACGGGGGGAGCGATCCCAGGCACCGATAGCACCAACCGCAGCCCGTATTCCTCCGCAGATATCTTCTCGCTGTTTGCCGAAGATAATATCGAGCTGACCGATACCACGATGCTGACTCCTGGCCTGCGTTACGATCACCACTCCATGGCCGGTAACAACTGGAGCCCGTCGCTTAACCTGTCACAGGAATTGGGCGATCTGTTTACCCTGAAAATGGGCATCGCTCGCGCCTACAAGGCACCTAACCTGTTCCAGAGCAACGGCGACTACATTCTCTACAGCAAAGGCCAGGGCTGTGCCGCCAGCGCAACGGGGACCGGTTGCTATCTGATGGGTAATGACGATCTCAAGGCCGAGAACAGCATCAACAAAGAAATCGGGCTGGAATTCCACCATGAAGGTTGGCTGGCTGGCATCACCTATTTCCGTAACGATTACCGCAACAAGATCGAGGCTGGCTATTCTCCAACGGCCTCTATCTCCAGTAAAACCGATATCTATCGCTGGGAGAACGTGCCTAAAGCGGTGATCCAGGGTCTGGAAGGAACGTTGAACGTACCGGTGAGTGAAAGCATCGCCTGGAACAACAACGCCACCTACATGATTGAGAACGAGAATAAAACTACCGGTGATTACCTGTCGATTATTCCCAAGTTCACCATCAACTCGACCCTGAGCTGGCAAGCCACGCAAGATCTGTCTCTGCAGACCACCGCGACCTGGTATGGTCGTCAAAAGCCGAAGAAATACAACTACCGTGGGGAGCCAACCACTGGGCCGGAAACTCGTGAGGTCAGCCCTTACGCGATCTTTGGCCTGAGCGGCACCTATGCGTTGACTAAAAATATCAGCGTGACGACGGGGATCGACAACATGTTCGACAAACGCCAGTTCCGTTCAGGTAACTCACAAAACGTGGGTAACCCAATCACCGGGGCAGTCAATATCTACGGTGCCGGGGCAGCAACCTTTAACGAACCGGGCAGGACTTACTTTATGAGCCTGAACACCCAGTTCTGATCATGGCCTGGGCCGAACCTCAACCGGCTTGATCTCGGGCGCAGTTCACATGTAGCGCCCCTACAAATCGAGCAGGTGGGTTTGTCAATAGTCTCGCGCGGCGCTTATGCCGCGCTTTTTTTTGCCGTTACTACCATCACGCTGCTGCCTGTTTCGGGTTACAGTAGCAGAAACAAAGGAACATTGATGGCACTCTTGATGGCACTACAGCAACAAATTATTGATTGGTTACACCAAGACAGCGAACGTATGCAGGCACTATGCACCGCTCGGCGGCTCGGGCTGAACGACTGGTGCCTGGGTGCTGGCTTTGTGCGTAATCTGGTGTGGGACCGGTTGCATGGTTTCACCACCAGCACGCCGCTCAACGATATCGATGTGATCCATTTCGATTCGCGCCATAGCGACGCCGAGCGCGACCAGATGCTGGAGTCACGCCTGTTGGAGTGGTCGGCACAACCCTGGTCGGTAAAGAATCAGGCGCGTATGCACCTGCGCAGTCACCGCGCGCCCTATCGCGACAGCGAAGACGCCATCAGTTACTGGACCGAGATAGAAACAGCCATTGGCGCCCGGTTACAGGCTGATGGCAGCATCATTCTCATTGCCCCTTTTGGCCTACAGGCGCTGTTTAACGATACCATTACCTTCAACCCTAAAAGCAACAACTTCGCCGCTTTCGAACGACGCGTGGCGGAAAAACAGTGGCTTGAACGCTGGCCAAGGCTGCAACAAGTGAATACCTAAAGTTTTCCCGTGTATTGTCGATACCGTTATAGCGATATCTGTACATAGGGAGAATACGATGTCTATAGATATTAAGATGAACACCCCCATCACTATTGGTTCAGAAAATATTAGAACGGAAAAAAGCGAAAGCACTGATGATACGGGGCTAGTGACCCCCAAGGACGGCAGCGCGGCTTCACGCATTAAAGCGTTGTATAAACAGATTGAGAATCTGATGAAACAGCTGGAAAAGCTGTCAGAAATGGGACTCAAACCTGAAGAGCTAAAAAAGATGCGGCAGTTGATCATGAACCAGATCAAAATGCTACAAGTCGAGATCGAGCGCATCCGGAAAGAAGAACTGGAAAAGCAGCAGCAAACACAGATAGCCAAAACCATCGTTGGAGATGGCGTCAATAACCCAACAGCAGTCAACACCTTAGATGTGTATATCTAAATCGGACGGGGCAACACACCGTTGCCCCGTCGAATCAGCTTCTCTTTAACGGCTTGATCAGGTGATCCAGCCCTTCAATTTTAATCGCCAATGTCATTTCCATCAGCATTCCCAGTCTACCGTTGGGGAATTCGCCCTTACGGGCGAACCACAGCAGATACTCTTCCGGCAGGTCGATCAGCACCCTGCCCTGGTATTTGCCAAAGGGCATCACGGTGTTGGCGATTTCAATCAGATTCTCTTTTTCCATCAGGCCCCCAACAGGCGGATCATCTCAGCCTCGTCGATCACCTCGATCCCCAGTTCCTGTGCCTTGACCAGCTTGGAGCCGGCTGCCTCACCAGCGATCACCAGATCGGTTTTCTTGGATACGCTGCCGCTGACCTTGGCCCCCAGCGCCGTCAGCCGATCTTTGGCTTCGTCGCGGGAAAGCTGGCTGAGAGAACCGGTCAGCACTACGGTTTTACCGGCAAATGGGCTGTCGATCTCTTCGGCAACAACCACCACTGGCGCTGGCCAGCTGATACCGATTTCCGGGCTGGTCAGCTCGGCGATCACCTGCTGGTTATGCGTTTCGGCAAAGAAGTTCACCACATGGCTGGCCACCACTTCGCCCACGTCCGGTACCTGTTTTAACGCGTCCAGATCGGCCTCTCGCAGCTTCTCCAACGAGCCAAAATGCGCCGCCAGACCAGCTGCCGTGGCCTCCCCTACCTCCCGAATACCCAACGCATACAGGAAGCGTGCAAAGGTGGTCTGTTTGGCGGTGGTCAAGGCATTGACCAGATTCTGTGCCGATTTTGGCCCCATGCGATCCAGCCCGGTGAGAATACCGGCGGAAAGACGGAACAGATCGGCTGGCGTTTTGACATATTCTTTATCGACCAGCTGTTCGATGATTTTATCGCCCATGCCGTCAACGTCCATCGCCCGGCGGGAAACGAAGTGCTTCAGCGCCTCTTTACGCTGGGCACCGCAGATCAGCCCGCCGGTACAGCGCGCAATGGCTTCACCTTCCACCCGCTCCACATCGGAACCGCACACCGGGCAATGTAGTGGGAACACCACTTCACGCGCGTCCTGCGGGCGGCGATCTTCGATCACCCCGACCACTTTCGGGATCACATCCCCGGCGCGGCGCACGATCACCGTATCGCCGATACGCAGACCAAGGCGTTCGATTTCATCGGCGTTATGCAACGTGGCATTGCTAACCATCACCCCGGCCACCAGCACCGGCTCCAGGCGCGCAACTGGCGTGATGGCACCGGTACGCCCGACCTGGAATTCCACTTCACGCACTACGGTGATCTGCTCTTGTGCCGGGAATTTGAACGCCGTGGCCCAACGCGGTGCGCGAGCAACAAAGCCCAGAGATTCTTGCAGATCGATATCGTCGATCTTCACCACCACGCCATCGATATCAAAGCCAAGGTTGATGCGGTCCTGTTCAACCTGACGATAAAACGCCAGCACCTCATCGCTACCGGTGCAAAGCTTGACGCGATCGCTCACCGGCAAGCCCCAGGCTTTGAACTGCATCAGGCGTTGCCAATGGCTGCGTGGCAATTCGCCCCCTTCCAGCAGGCCAACGCCGTAGCAGAAGAAGGTCAGCGGGCGCTTGGCCGTGATACGCGGATCAAGCTGACGCAGCGAGCCCGCCGCCGCGTTACGCGGGTTGGCGAAGATTTTGCCGTCTTTGCGGCGCGCCTCTTCGTTCATCTGCTCAAAACCGGCATGTGGCATAAAGACTTCGCCACGCACTTCCACCCGGCGCGGAATATTGTCGCCGGTCAGGCGCAGCGGGATGGCACGGATAGTGCGCACATTAGAGGTGATATTTTCCCCGGTGGTGCCATCACCACGCGTGGAGGCACGTACCAGCTCACCATCTTCATACAGCAGGCTGACGGCCAACCCGTCCAGTTTCAGCTCACAGCAGAAGGTCAGCGACTCGCTGCTTTTCAGGCGATCCTGCACGCGCTTGTAAAACGCCAGATAGCTCTCTTCATCAAAGACGTTGTCCAATGACAGCATCGGCACTTCATGGCGCACCTGATCAAACGCCGCCAAGGGGGCGGCCCCGACGCGCTGAGTCGGCGAATCGGCGGTGATCAGCTCAGGATGGGCCTCTTCCAGCTCACGCAGCTCACGCATCAGGCGATCGTATTCCGCATCCGGGATCTCCGGCGCATCGAGTACGTGATACTGATATTCGTGATGGCGCAATGAGGTGCGTAGTTGATTGATTGTTTCGTTAATCGATGCCATGGCTCACCATCAAAGATAAAAAACCCCCGGCTGGCGGGGGTTCTGGATTACGGATTATGCAGTGCACAGGCAACCGGTCAGGCGTTGTTTTCCAACACTTCGCGGATGCGTGCTTTATAGGTTTCCAGCTTTTGCGGGGTCATCATGCGGCGTTCATCGTCCAGCACCACGCCACCCACATCGTCGGCAATACGTTGTGCCGATTGCAGCATCAGCTTGAAGTTCTGATTGGCGTCGCCGTAAGACGGCACCATCATAAACATCGATACGCCCGGCGTGGAGAAATCAGACATCATTTCCGGATCGAATGACCCAGGCTTGACCATATTGGCCAGGCTGAACAGCACGGGGCCACTGCCTGCCGGGCTGATATGGCGATGGAAGATCCCCATTTGGCCAAATTGGAAGCCCGCCTGCAGCACGCTCTGTAGCAATACTTCACCACCGATCACGCCGCCTTGATGGGCAGCAACGTGCAGCACCAATACGGTTTCCTGCAGTTTTGCCGGTTTCAACGGTTCCGGCGCTGGCTGCGGTTCACGCATCGGTTCTGCATGCTGGAAAGCAGGCTCTGGCGCAGGTGCCGGAGGCATATCGTCAACGCGCGGTTCACGACGCTCGGCAGGTTGCTGCGGCTCTTCGTCTTCGTCCTGGGCATAGTTATCCAGCAGGATGTCATCGTAATCCGGCCGCTGGGAGAGCGGCGCGGGCTGGGCTGGCCGAGGCGCAGGTTGAGCTGCTGGAGCAGGCTTTGGTGCACTCACCGGCTCTTCGCGTGCGACATCGATATGGCCCATTGATGGCTCATCCTCAACCTCTGCGCGAGTGGCACGAATACGTACCTCTCCCACGCTTTCGGCAGGATCATCAAGTGGAGTAGGTTCACGCTCGTTTTTTGAGCGTTTGGCTGGGCGATCGCGAAAAAGGGACGAGCGTTCCTTACGGCTGGTCCAAAGACCATGTAATAACAACGCTATTATGGCGATCGCGCCAACAACGATTAATATCAGACGCAAATCCTGCATCATTGCTATCTCTGTTGTTCCAAGACATTGCCACCGCGGCAAACATTCACTCTTTAACTCTATTTGCCCGCAGGCACAAGTGCAAGTCCGTGCTGAACTTTATGCCAATAAAGATGATTATTCGGCATTTTTTTGCTGTTTTTTCAGCCAATGTGACTCTAGCCAGTGGAAAATCATACCTATATGATAGGCAGGCCTGTTAAGCCAAAGAGAAAATCTTAAGATATGTCCCATGTACCTCCCCCTGTCGGATCCACCAACGGCTTCCATTATTTTGCCCAAGGATGGCGCCTGATTTCGCGCCCAGGGATCAAACGCTATGTCGTCTTGCCGTTGCTGGTGAACGTGCTGCTGATGGGCTCTGCCTTCTGGTGGCTGTTCAGCCAACTGGGCGACTGGATCCCGAGCATGATGAGCCATGTGCCAAGCTGGCTACAGTGGCTAAGTTATTTACTCTGGCCGATGGCGGTCATTTCCGTGCTGTTGGTGTTCAGTTACCTGTTCAGCACCATCACCAACCTGATCGCCGCCCCGTTTTGCGGGCTGCTGGCGGAACAGCTCGAAGGTAGCCTGACCGGCAAACCGTTGCCAGATACCGGTATGCTCGGTGTGGTCAAAGATCTACCGCGCATCATGTCCCGTGAATGGCGCAAACTGATGTATTACCTGCCGCGCGCGCTGGGCCTGCTGTTGCTCTATTTTATACCTGGCATCGGCCAAACGCTGGCACCGGTGCTGTGGTTCCTGTTCAGCGCCTGGATGCTGGCCATTCAATACTGCGATTATCCGTTTGATAACCACAAGGTCAGCTTCGCCGAGATGCGTCAGGCGTTGCGTCAGCACAAGGCCGATAACCTGCAGTTTGGCGCGTTGGTCAGCCTGTTCACCATGATCCCCATCCTCAATCTGGTGATCCTGCCGGTGGCGGTCTGCGGTGCCACGGCGATGTGGGTCGACCGTTATCGTGCACAATTTGTTCGTCACTAACGGCTTTATTTGAGGGCGCTTCGTGCGCCCATCCTGATTATGCGATTACCCTACAGCTTGAAAGACGACGGGTATAAAACTTATTCTCTAATAACATATCTATATACCAATTCTTTACTTCCCTGCCGAGACCGTTAGCGTATGCTTTCGATGTTCCCTACATTTCATAGCGTTATAAGGACGGGCCATGAGCAAGATTTACCAAGACAACTCATTAACAATCGGCCATACGCCACTGGTTCGTCTGAACCGTATCGGCAACGGACGCATTCTCGCCAAGGTTGAATCTCGCAACCCAAGCTTCAGCGTCAAATGCCGCATCGGTGCCAATATGATTTGGGATGCCGAAAAACGTGGCATTCTGAGCGCAGGCAAAGAGTTGGTGGAGCCAACCAGCGGCAACACCGGTGTCGCCCTGGCGTTTGTCGCTGCGGCGCGGGGTTACAAGCTCACGCTGACCATGCCGGAAACCATGAGCATCGAACGTCGTAAACTGCTCAAGGCGCTGGGGGCCAATCTGGTGCTGACCGAAGGTGCCAAAGGTATGAAAGGCGCGATCGCCAAGGCCGAAGAGATTGTGGCCACCGATCCGAACCGCTACATCCTGCTGCAACAGTTCAGCAACCCGGCCAACCCGGAAATCCACGAACAAACCACCGGCCCGGAAATCTGGGAAGATACCGATGGCGAAGTCGATGTGTTTATCGCGGGCGTCGGCACCGGCGGTACACTGACCGGCGTCAGCCGCTTTATCAAGAACACCAAGGGTAAGGCCATCACCAGCGTTGCGGTTGAACCGACCGATTCACCGGTCATTAGCCAGGCGCTGGCAGGTCAGGAAATCAAACCCGGCCCGCACAAAATTCAGGGTATTGGTGCCGGTTTCATTCCTGGCAACCTGGATCTGAGCCTGGTTGACCGCGTTGAGCAGATCACCAACGACGAAGCCATTAGCATGGCACGCCGCCTGATGGAAGAAGAAGGCATTCTGGCCGGTATTTCTTCCGGTGCCGCCGTGGCGGCCGCCGTCAAACTTGCCGAAGAAGCCGACTTTACCGACAAGACAATTGTGGTTATTCTGCCTTCTTCAGGTGAGCGCTACTTAAGCACCGCTTTGTTTGCCGATCTGTTCACTGAACAGGAACTGCAGCAATAGCGCAAACAGTGCACAAATAGCTAAAAAAGCACCTACTTAGGTGCTTTTTTTGTGGACTGGATCAAAGTTTACACCACTCAACGATTGATTTTCGCCGCTGGCTTTAGTATTTAACCGTTCAATTATTTCGGTGCGCAAAATTAATCACCTTCCTGCCCCTGTTTTAGCTGAATCGATTTACTCATTTGTCGCTCCAGCGAAAAACACGGCATAATAGGAAGCTGATTGAAACAACGCCAGATACTCGGATTTTTTGATCTGAAGTGCTTAAAGCGTCGTTTTATGTTGCATCAACGCTCGCCTCTGTACCATAGTCAGGCGCTAACCAGACAAGCTAAAATCATGCCGTTAGGCTAAACTTTAGCTCCACAACCTTAATCCGATAAGTTGGGGAAACATCAATGTTCCAGCAAGAAGTGACTATCACCGCTCCGAATGGTCTGCACACTCGCCCTGCCGCTCAGTTCGTAAAAGAAGCCAAAGGCTTCACGTCTGACATTACCGTGACTTCCAACGGCAAAAGCGCCAGCGCCAAGAGCCTGTTTAAACTGCAAACTCTGGGTCTGACCCAAGGAACAGTAGTCACCATCGAAGCCGTTGGTGAAGACGAGCAGAAAGCCGTTGAGCACTTGGTAAAACTGATGGCAGAGCTTGAGTAATCAGCCCGTCTTTTTAGTTAACACCAGTCAAGAGTAAGGTAGGGTTATGATTTCAGGCATTTTAGTATCACCGGGTATCGCTTTTGGTAAGGCTCTCTTGCTGAAGGAAGATGAAATTGTCATCAACCGGAAAAAAATCTCTGCAGACCTTGTAGAGCAGGAAATCTCACGTTTTCTGGCGGGCCGCGCCAAAGCGTCTGAACAGTTGGAAGTGATCAAGACCAAGGCAGGCGAGACCTTCGGCGAAGAGAAAGAAGCGATCTTCGAAGGCCACATCATGCTGTTGGAAGACGAAGAACTTGAGCAGGAAATCATAGCCCTCATCAAAGACGATCTGGCGTCTGCCGATGCGGCAGCCTACACCGTGATCGAAGGCCAGGCGAAAGCGCTGGAAGAATTAGACGACGAATACCTGAAAGAGCGCGCGGCGGACGTGCGTGATATCGGTAAGCGTCTGCTGCAAAACATCCTGGGCCTGGCGATTGTCGATCTGACCGCCATTCAGGATGAGGTGATCCTGGTCGCGAAGGACCTGACACCGTCAGAAACCGCACAGTTGAACCTGGACAAAGTGCTGGGCTTCATCACCGATCTGGGTGGCCGTACTTCCCACACCTCAATCATGGCTCGCTCTCTGGAACTGCCCGCTATCGTTGGCACCAGCGACGTGACCACCCAGGTGAAAAACGGCGATTACCTGATCCTGGATGCGGTTAACAACAAGATTTACGTCAACCCGACGGCCGAGGTGATTGAACAGCTGAAAGCGGTTCATACCCAATACGTCACCGAGAAAAACGATCTGGCCAAGCTGAAAGACCTGCCGGCGATCACGCTGGACGGGCATCAGGTTGAAGTCTGTGCCAACATCGGCACCGTGCGCGACGTCGCCGGTGCAGAGCGCAATGGCGCCGAAGGTGTTGGCCTGTATCGTACCGAATTCCTGTTCATGGACCGCGACTCACTGCCCACCGAAGACGAGCAGTTCTCGGCTTACAAGGCCGTTGCGGAAGCCATGGGCTCGCAGGCAGTCATCGTCCGTACCATGGACATCGGCGGCGATAAAGACCTGCCGTACATGAACCTGCCAAAAGAAGAGAACCCGTTCCTGGGCTGGCGCGCGATCCGTATCGCGATGGACCGCCGGGAAATCCTGCACGCTCAGCTGCGCGCCATCCTGCGTGCCTCTGCTTTCGGCAAACTGCGCATCATGTTCCCGATGATCATCTCGGTGGAAGAAGTGCGCGATCTGAAGGGCGAGCTGGAAACGCTGAAAGCACAGCTGCGTGAGGAAGGCAAAGCCTTTGACGAGGCCATTGAAGTAGGCGTGATGGTGGAAACACCGGCCGCGGCAGTGATTGCTCGCCACCTGGCGAAAGAAGTCGACTTCTTTAGTATTGGGACAAACGATTTAACCCAGTATACTCTGGCAGTAGATCGCGGCAACGAGCTGATTTCTCATCTCTATAACCCGATGTCCCCATCAGTGCTTGGCCTGATCAAACAGGTTATTGATGCATCTCACGCAGAAGGCAAGTGGACCGGTATGTGCGGCGAGCTGGCTGGCGATGAGCGTGCTACACTGTTGCTTTTGGGCATGGGGCTGGATGAGTTCAGCATGAGTGCGATTGCAATCCCGCGCATCAAGAAAATTATTCGTAATACCAATTTCGAAGATGTGAAGGCATTGGCAGCGCAGGCCTTGGAACAACCAACGGCACAGGATTTGATGAACTGCGTCAATAAGTTCATCGAAGAAAAAACGCTCTGCTAAAATTCCACGACACTGGAACGCCGCCCAATTTAATGCTTAGGAGAAGATCATGGGTTTGTTCGATAAACTGAAGTCTCTGGTTTCTGATGACAAGAAAGACATGGGCACTATCGAGATCGTCGCTCCCCTTTCTGGCGAAATCGTCAACATTGAAGATGTACCGGACGTCGTATTCGCCGAGAAGATCGTTGGCGATGGCATTGCTATCAAACCTGCTGGCAACAAAATGGTTGCTCCGGTTGACGGCACCATCGGTAAAATTTTCGAAACCAACCATGCGTTCTCTATCGAATCTGATAGCGGCATTGAGCTGTTCGTGCACTTTGGTATCGACACCGTTGAACTGAAAGGCGAAGGCTTCAAACGCATCGCGGAAGAAGGCCAGCGCGTCAAGAAAGGCGATGTGGTTATCGAGTTCAATCTGGCCCTGCTGGAAGAGAAAGCCAAGTCTACCCTGACTCCGGTGGTTATCTCCAACATGGACGAGATCAAAGAGCTGATCAAACTGTCCGGCAGCGTCACCGTTGGCGAGACCCCGATTATCCGCATCAAGAAGTAATCGCGGTTCGATCGTAAAAATGGCGCCTTTATCGGCGCCATTTTTTTATCCAGAACTTCTAAGCCCTACTGCGCGACCAGTGGCTCCGCTTGTAGCTCCTGTTGCTGTCTTTCACGCTCCAAGGCCAATACGCCACGATGTGACAGATAGCAGAACAAGATGCAGCACACCACCCCGCCCATCAGCAGATAAAAGCCCCCATGCCAGCCCATCTGATCGACCATCACGCCAAACAGGCTGGTGCCCAGCGTCGCCCCAAAGATATAGCTCATAAAGCCACGCAGGCCAACGGCAGAGCCGACGGCAAAGCTGGGAACGATCTCCATCGTCTGTACCGAAGCCAGGAACTGTGGCACATAGATCAGGCAACCGACGATCGCGGCAAAGATGGTGACCATCAACAGCGAGTCACTCTTCCAGTAACCAATCAGGCAGATGAAAATCATCACCATGCAGATCATCGCCAGCGGCATACGGCGTCCCTTGAACAGCTTGTCCGACAGCCACCCAGCCAACAGAGTGGAAGGGATCGCCGCCCATTCGAAGAACAGAAACGCGACGCTCATCTGCTCTTTGGTGAAATGCTTTTCGGTCAGCAGGTAGATAGGCAGCCAGCTGATCATGCCAAAGCGCACCATGTAGACAAACACGTCCACCAGCGAGACATACCAGGCATTTTTATTACACAGGACATAGGTACAGAAGATCTGGAAGGCGCTCATATTTTCCGGTGCCTGCTCCTGCGCACCGGTTTTCACCCTGATGGTTTCTTCCGGCATCATTTGTTCCAAGGCCGGCAGACCTTCACTGCGCGGGGATCCTTTACCCAGCCACAGCACAACCAACGCAAACAGCACCGCCACGCCCGCAGGGACGATATAGCTGGCGCTCTGCCAGTGTTCACTGCCCAACACCGCAAAAGCCACGCCGACAATGGGGGCCACCACCCCGCCGCCGATATTATGGGATATATTCCAAAATGCGCCAACGCGGCCTCGCTCACGGCGTGGGAACCAGTTGGCAATGGTAATGAACGAAGGGCCTACACCCATCCCCTGGAACAGGCCGTTAAACACCACCAATGCGGCAAAGACCCAGAAGGCGGTGCTGAACCCCAAACCGACGTTGACGATGGCACACAACACCAGGCCACAGGCCATAAACACCTTGGGATTGGCCTTATCGGCCAGGCTGCTCATCACCCCCTTGCTGATGCCATAGGCAATCAACATGCAACTGCTCAACATGCCGATCTGCGTCGCACTCAGATCCAGATGCTCTTTCAGGTAGGGTGTCGAAAGGGTGAAGTTGTTACGCACGATGTAATAGGCCAGATAGCCCAAAAAGACACTCAGTAACGCCTGCATGCGATAACGCTGGTAGGTTGCCTGCACCTGTTCTGGCGGAACACGCTTCGCCGCCGCGCCAGGTTTTAATAATGAAAACATGTTATTCCCCTGTAAAGGTTTATCTGTACTGACTCGATGCGTCTGCTATTTATTAATAACGCTCGCAGCGGATGGTGTAATTAATCCATTGACAAGACAAGCCCCGTAATATGTGTCAAAACTGACTCAAACCCAGATCAAATAAGCCCAGTTTTGACCCATCAAATAACATTACCGTTATTAACCAAAAGCCAGTTGGCTCATCGGCCCTTGTTAGAGCGCCACAGCACTGCTGTCCGTACGCCCAGCCAGCCCACAAGTGGTGATGTTTTTGAAGACGTTAACAGTATTGAGCGGCTATCAATGGTAATATCCTGACTTCGTCAACGTTATAACCCCGGTTAAATCCCATTGGTTCACGAAAAATATTTTTGTCCCAAATGTTTTGCGGGTTATTTTTATCGTTTTTGCGATTTTATGAATAAGATCACAAACGATGAGGTCCAGGGAGAGTTTTATTATGCGTGCAATGCTCATTTTTACAGCAATGGCCTGCTGGCTGTTATCCACTTCTGCCTGCGCCAAAAGAAATGAGCTGGTGATGGCCACCACCTTTTCACCAGAGGCAACCGCCTACCTCATCAGCCGTTGGCAAGGTCAGCCCCAGTCGGTGGTCATCCGCACGCTGAACCGCACCAGCGCCTCCCTGGAACAACTGCTCGACAGCACCGGCAGTGACAACGTCGATCTGGTGCTGACTTCTTCCCCCATGCTGCTCCAGCATCTGCAACAGCATCAGCGCCTGGCCAACTATGAGAGTGCTCCGGAACAGTCACAGCGACTGGTGCCTGAACCTATCCGCAATACCGCCGTAGCGGTGGCCATTTCGGGCTTTGGCCTGCTGATCAACCGCACCAATCTGGCAGAGAAACGGCTGCCGTTGCCAGACGATTGGGACGATCTGACCGATGCCCGCTACCAGGGTGCCCTGCTGATGAGCAGCCCTTCCCGCTCGGATACCAACCACCTGATGGTGGAGTCGCTGTTGCAACAACGGGGATGGCAATCTGGCTGGCAAACGATGCTATCGGCGGCCGGTAACCTGATCACCATCTCCTCACGCAGCTTTGGCGTGGCGGATAAAGTCAAAAGCGGCCTGGGTTCCGTCGGACCGATTATCGACAACTACGCCAATTTGCTGCTTGACGATCCGCATCTGGCCTTCCATTATTTCCCCCAGGCAGCAGCCTCTCCCACTTATATTGCCGTGACAAACAACAGCCATTATCCCGCTGAGGCCCGGCGCTTTATTCAGTTTCTGCTCAGCCCGCAGGGGCAGCGGGTTCTGGCCGATACCAGCACGGGAAAATACCCGGTGGTTCCACTGCCGGCCAACAGCCCACGCTTCGCACAGCAGCAAAAGCTGTTACAACGGCCACCGCTGAATTACTCCCTGATCCTGCAACGTCAACGCCTGGTACAAAAGCTGTTTGATACAGCCATCAGCTTCCGCCTGTCTCAGCTCAAGGACGCCTGGAAAGCGTTGCATGGCGCAGAGAGCCGCCTCAAGCGGCCCTTGCCGGAGATCCGCGCGTTGTTGACCGCCATTCCCGTCACCCAGGCCCAAAGCGAAGATCCACAGTACCTTAAACTGTTTGCGGCGCGTAGCGAGAGCGAGCAGCAGGTCATGGAATGGCAACTGTTCTTTCAGCAACAGCAGAGAAAAGCCATCAAGGCGCTGGAAGAGTTAAAATGAGCCGTTTATTGCCGCGCTTCTTCAAACGCCTGAGCATCAGCGCCTGCCTGCGGGGAGCGTTTCTTACCGGCGCGTTGCTGACGCTTACCGTCAGCGGGGTCAGCCTGTACTCCTGGCATGAGCAAAGCTCGCAGGTCCGCTATGCGCTGGATGATTACTTTCCGCGCATCCAATCTTCGTTCGTGATCGAAAGCAATCTGAACACGCTGGTCGATCAGCTGAATGAATTTCTGCAGGCCGCCAATACCAACGCCCGCCTACAGTTGAGAAATCAGATCGTCGGTCATTTGGAGCAAATCGAGCAGGCCAGCATGCAGTTGGATAACCCCGAACGTCAGCAAATTCAGGCGACGCTGGCAGAAAGCCGCCAGTTATTGAGCCGATTGGACAACGCGCTGTACAACATGTTTATCGCCGGGGAAAAGGTCAATGAGATCGCCGCGCGCATCAGTTGGCTACATGATGACTTCACCACCGAACTGAATTCGCTGGTGCAGGATTTCAGCTGGCAACAGGGGGCTTTGCTCGATCAGATGGAGACGGGATCTGGCCAGACACTCCCCCGCTTGCAGGCCAGTTTGCGCGAGGTGCAAAGCGAGCAGCAGCAAGTCTATGCCCTCGCACGCATCGAGAACCAGATCGCCGATGCCCTGCGCGATCGCCTCAACGAGCTACAATCCGGTGCTGAAGAGCCCACTTCGGTTGCCGAGCATGTACGTTACCTCGCCTATCTGCAAAAAACGGCGAACGAGAATATGCAGGGGTTGCAGGCTCATCCCAGCACCATCACGCTGCGGCAAACCATCGACGAATTGCTGGAGACCGGCATTGCCGATAACAGTATGCCCGCAGCGATGAAAAACTATCATCAGGCGCAACGGGCACTTACGTTGGCCACTCAAGCCAAGGAGGCCACGCTTGCCCGCTTTCGCACACAGCTGGAATCGCAACTGAGTAACAGCCACCAGCAGATGCAGACCTTTAACCACCGCCTGGAGCAGATCATCCGCGTCAGCGGCAGGCTAATTGTGATCGCCACCCTGCTGGCAATGTTATTGGTATATTTGCTCAATCACTACTTTATCCGTTCCCGCCTGGTCAAGCGTTTTACCCTGCTTAACCAGGTGGTGGTACGCATCGGTCTTGGGGAAACCAACGCGGCGATCCCGGTTTACGGTGGTGATGAGCTGGGCCGCATAGCACGCCTGCTGCGGCGCACCCTGGGCCAGTTGAATCAGCAAAAATCCCGGCTGGAGCAGGAAATCACCGAGCGTAAGGGCATTGAACAGCATTTGCGTGCCACACAGGATGAACTGGTGCAGGCCGCCAAACTGGCCGTGGTTGGACAGACCATGACCACCTTGGCCCATGAGATCAACCAACCGCTCAATGCCCTGTCAATGTACCTGTTTACCGCTCGCCATGCGGTGGAGAAACACCAGCCAGAGGCGGCCACGCTGGCCCTGACCAAAGCCGATGGTCTGATTGGCCGTATGGATGCCATCATCCGCATGCTGCGGCAGTTCACCCGGCGCACTGAGCAGGATAGCCCCTCTCAGCCGGTGAACTTGCGCCAGTCATTGCTTGCCGCCTGGGAGTTGCTGGCTCTACGCCACCAACCGCTGCAAGGAGAACTGCGGCTACCAGCGGGCGATCCATGCGTGCTAGGTGATGAAGTGCGCATTCAGCAGGTGCTGGTCAATCTGATGAGTAACGCGCTGGATGCCTGCCAGGAGCGGCCGCAATTGCAGATAAGCTGGCAACGCCAGGCGTCCGGTTGGCAGATCATGCTGTGGGATAACGGGCCAGGCTGGCCGCTGACGCGGGCCGAATCGTTACTCAAGCCGTTCACCACCAGCAAATCGGTGGGTTTGGGGATTGGCCTGTCCATCTCGCTCTCACTGATGCAGCAAATGGGCGGCAGCCTGCATCTGGCCTCTACGCTGACGCAGAACGCCTGCGTCGTTTTACAGTTTCAACCGGTGGATGAACCATGTTAAGCCAACAAGCGCATATTCTGTTAATCGACGACGATGCCGACGTCCTTGACGCCTATACCATGCTGCTCAACCAGGCAGGCTATCAGGTTCAGGCCTGTAATAACCCGCTTAAGGCGCAGGAAATGCTCGGCGATGAGTGGCCGGGGATCGTTATCAGCGATGTCTGTATGCCTGGCTGTTCCGGGATTGAACTGATGGCGCTACTGCTCGCTCACGATGCCTGTTTGCCGGTGTTGTTGATCACTGGCCATGGCGATGTGCCGATGGCGGTTGAAGCAGTGAAAAAAGGGGCCTGGGACTTCCTGCAAAAACCGGTCAACCCGGCCCAGCTACTCGAACAGGTCGCCACCGCGCTGGCCCAGAGACGTTCTTACATTGCCCGTCGTCGTTGGCAGCAAGAACAGCTGCAGAGCAATCTGATTGGCCGTAGTGAGTGGGTAAAGCAGCTACGGGTGCGTTTGCAGCAGGTGGCCGAAACCGATTTGGCGGTTTACCTGCAAGGGGAGTTAGGGGTTGGCAGGACTTTAGCAGCCCGTTATTTACACCGCATGAGCCATCGCAGCGAACAACCGTTGATCGTGGGTGAATTAACCCCGGGGGGTGAGGCACCGCTAGAACAATGGATTGAGCAGGTAAGCGGCGGGACGCTGATTTTACGCCACCTCGAGCACCTGTCTATCGCCCAGCAGGCGCGGCTGATCCAGCTACAGGGGCAGGATCCACTGCCCTTCCGGCTGATCGGCATTGGGGCTGCACCATTGGTGGAACTGGCCGCCGGGCATACCCTGCTGCCCGATTTTTATTACTGCTTTGCCATGACCCAAATCGCCTGCCTGCCGCTTTCTCTGCGCCCTGACGATATAGAGCCGTTATTCCGCCACTATCTGGAACAGGCCTGCCTGCGCCTTAACCATCCATTGCCTGACCTGCCAGCCGACCTGATTAAGCGCTTGGTAAAAAGGGTATGGCCGAATAACGTGCGCGAGTTGGCCAATGCCGCAGAGCTGTTTGCCGTCGGGGTGATGCCATTGGCAGAGACCGCCAACCCGCTGTTGCACGGATCCGATCCCGTGCCACTGGATCAACGTATCGAAGACTATGAGCGCCAGATCATTACCGAGGCGTTGAACCTGCATCAGGGGCGGATTAATGAGGTATCCGAGTATTTACAGATCCCGCGTAAAAAGCTCTACCTGCGGATGAAAAAGTACGATCTGGACAAGCAGCATTATCGTTAAATTGGCCAGCGCGGTACCCGCAGCGTGATCACCAAACCACCCTGTTCGCCATTGTGTGCCTCAACCTGCCCACCATGGGCCAGCACCACTTTGCGCGTGATCGCCAAACCCAGGCCATAGCCCTTGCCAGACATCGCCGATTTTACCCGGACGAAAGGATCAAAGATGCTGGACAGCTTCGACTCCTCTACACCCGGCCCCTGATCGCTGACCTGGATCTGGAACAACTGGTCGATACGCATCAGCCCCACCATCACCCGCTGGCCATGGCTGGAAAAGCGCAGGGCATTGCGTACAATGTTCTCAACCGCCCGGCGCATCAGTTCGGCATTACCCTTTACGGTGTATTCCTCGTCGGAACTGGCCTGCAACACAATCTCTACCCCGGGGATCTGCGCCTCGTAGCGCGCATCGTTAACCACCGCCTCTACCAGCCCGTAAAGATCGAAATACTCTTCATCATCCGACAGGCCGTTGTTCTCGGTACGTGACAGCGCCAGCAGTTCGCCAATCATCTTGTCCAGCCGCCCGGCTTCGTGCTCGATACGTTGCAACGAGTTCTCCACGTTCTCCGGATTTTGTCGCCCCAGGCCGATGGCTAGCTGCAAGCGGGCCAATGGCGAACGCAACTCATGGGAAACATCATGCAGCAATTGTTCACGGGCGCTGACCAGCACCTCCAGCCGCTCGGCCATGCTGTCAAAGTCACGAGCCACCTCAGAAAGCTCGTCATGCCGCCGCCGCATCGCCGGGAACAACCGCACCGCCAGATCGCCCTGCGCTACCCGTTCAAAACCGGCGCGCAGTTGGCGCATCGGCCGCGTCAGATTCCAGGCCAACATGGCGCTGAACAATAAGCCCCCCACTCCACCGACCCACAGCATCGGCTCCGGAATGTTCAGCAGGCGCCAACGCTTGGCTGGCCGATATTCGGCACGCAGTCCTTCCAGATCGTAGCTCAACAGGTAGCTCTGGTTATCCGCATCTGTTACCCATTCCACCATCATTTTCGCTGGCCGGTTGGTTGGTGGGTTTTGGCCAGGCTCATCATCCGATGGCTTTAAGGCCGCCGTTACGCTTAAGAAACGGCGTTCGGTTTCAGGCCATTTGGCAACCATTGCATTCAGCGCGGGCATCCCACTGCTGCGCAGCACCGAAGCCGCAGAGGTCAGTTGCAGATTAGCGATACGCCAGGTCATGCTGTTTTCCGGAACCTCATGACGATTACCATAAAAGGTAAACGTCACCCACAGCGCCTGGGTCATGATGATAAACGTCAGCCAGAAACCGAGCAGGATTTTCCAGAACAGTCTTCCACGCATCGGCATTACCTGATGCGGTAACCGATACTGCGCACGGTTTCAATGCTCAGTCGGTTATCGGTTAGCACGCCCAGCTTCTGGCGGATATTGCTGATATGCACGTCCACACTGCGATCGTAAGCTTCGCGTGGCCGCCCCAGCCCTTTCTCTGACAGTTCATCCTTCGAAACCACCCGTTCAGGCGAACGCAGCAGTAACTCCAGCAAATTGAACTCTGAGGCGGTGAGATCGAACGCCTTACCCTGCCACGCACTGCTGCGGGTGGATGGGTTGAGCGTCAATTCGTTAAAGCTCAGGACAGAAACTTTATCCACCGCTTCCGGCTGCTCTTCAAACCGGCGCAACACCGCGCGCAGGCGTGCCACCAGTTCGCGTGGGTAACAAGGTTTGGGTACATAGTCATCGGCACCCATTTCCAGCCCGATCACCCGGTCGATATTGTCACCCTTGGCCGTCAGCATGATGATTGGCAAGCGGCTCTTTTTGCGAACCTCGCGCAGTACGTCGATACCGCTCATGTCCGGCAGCATGATGTCGAGGATCATCGCGATATACTCGCCAGAAAGCGCCCCCTCCACCCCGGCCTTGCCGGTCAGCACCAGAGATGCGTTGAATCCTTCAGCCGTCAGGTATTCGCTCAGCATGGTGCCAAGTTCCAGATCGTCATCGACCAATAAAATTTTCATGCCCACTCCTTCGCTGATTTGCCACCATTTTCGCGTCTATTGCCCCGCTACGCAGCCGGTTTTACCTAATCCTTACACATTGACATTCTCCCGGCACAAATGAAAGACGGGGTTTATGGCTCAGGGGATACTCGATCTTGAGGGGATAATAGGGCAGAGGTTGGGGAATCGATAGAGAGCCAGACATCTCCCTACCGATTATCGCTCAGCTAGGAAAATACGCCGGTAGACAGGTAACGGTCGCCGCGATCGCAGATAATGGCAACAATGACGCTGCCAGGATTGGCCACAGCGATGCGCAACGCCCCGGCTACGGCTCCACCAGAGCTGACGCCGCAGAAAATACCTTCCCGCTGCGCCAGTTGGCGCATGGTCTGCTCGGCTTCGCTTTGTGCCATATCCAGCACCTGATCCACCAGCTCCGGGCGGAAAATACCCGGCAGATAAGCCGGGGCCCAACGGCGGATACCCGGGATGCTGCTGCCTTCAGCAGGCTGTAAGCCAATAATATTCACCTGCGGATTTTGGCTTTTCAGGTAGCCGCCAACGCCGGTAATGGTGCCAGTAGTGCCCATGCTGGAAACGAAATGAGTGATACGACCGGCGGTCTGCTGCCAGATTTCCGGGCCGGTAGTGGTGAAATGTGCGTAGGGGTTATCCAGATTGTTGAACTGATCCAACACTTTGCCCTGCCCCTGCTGCTGCATCTCCAACGCCAGGTCACGCGCCCCTTCCATCCCCTGCTCACGGCTGACCAGGATCAGTTCGGCACCATAGGCACGCATCGCCGCCTGGCGTTCCATGCTCATGTTTTCCGGCATCAGCAGCTTCAACTGGTAGCCTTTCATCGCACAGATCATCGCCAACGCGATGCCGGTATTGCCACTGGTGGCCTCGATCAGCGTATCGCCCGGCTGGATTTCACCACGCAGTTCCGCCTGCTGGATCATTCCCAGCGCGGCCCGATCCTTGACCGACCCTGCCGGATTGTTGCCCTCCAGCTTGAGCCAGATTTCACTGTCCAGCCCTTCGGCCAGTCGTTGTAGTTTTACTAACGGTGTATTACCGATGCATTGTTCCAGCGTGGTCACAATCATTGCCTGCGTATAATGTAAAAAGGCAACCCCGGGTTGCCTTAAATGGGTATGGTTAGAAATTATCAGGCGCTTTTAGCTAACGCAACCGGTTGTAACAGTTGTTCACCAGCATAGAGGCGGGCATTCAGGCTGCCAACGTAGTAACGGTCCCCGCGCGACGGTGCAACATGGCCTTCCGACATAATCACGCTGATAGGCTCCTGATGCCAGCCAATCGGCTGCACGGTCAACTGCCAGAAGTGGCCACGCGGGCTGACTTCCAGCACCTGTACCGGTAATGGGCAACGGGCGCTACAATCGGTGCCAATCTCCATTTCCCACGGGCGCAGGAACAGATCGACGCTGCCTTGGTGCATTGGCTGGAACGACAACGGCCATTGGTGAGCGCCCACAAACAGCTGTGAACCCCGGATTTCACCGTTCAGGCGGTTAACTTCCCCCATAAACTCCAGCACGAAGCGGGTAGCGGGTTCACGCATGATCTCGGTCGGTGAACCTACCTGCTCGATATTCCCCTGGCTCATCACCACGATGCGATCGGCGACTTCCATCGCTTCTTCCTGATCGTGAGTGACGAACACGCTGGTGAACTTCAGTTCTTCATGCAGTTGACGCAGCCAGCGGCGCAGTTCTTTCCGCACCTGAGCATCCAGTGCACCAAACGGCTCGTCCAGCAGCAGGATCTGCGGTTCCACCGCCAGCGCGCGCGCCAAGGCGACACGCTGCTTCTGGCCGCCGGAAAGCTGTGATGGGTAGCGGTTAGCCAGATGACCCAACTGCACCATCTCCAACAACTGCTCCACTTTTTGTTTGATCGCCGCCGCATTCGGACGTTCACGACGTGGCAGCACGCTCAGGCCAAAGGCGATATTGTCGAAAACCGTCATATGGCGGAACAGCGCGTAGTGTTGGAACACGAAGCCGACGCGACGATCGCGCGCATGCACGCGGCTGACGTCGGTGCCGTGAAAGCCCAGCTTACCGCTGCTCTGGCTTTCCAGCCCGGCGATAATCCGCAACAAGGTGGTCTTGCCTGAACCTGATGGGCCTAACAGCGCCACCATCTCACCGGAAGGAATATCGAGCGAGATATCGTTCAATACCTTGGTACGGCCAAAAGACTTGTTGATACCGTTAATCTCAATGCTCATGATTTTCCTCCCGCTCGAGACGCGCATCCTGACGCGCCAGGCGCCATTGCAGTCCGCTTTTCAGAAATAGGGTGACTATCGCCATCAGGGTCAACAGTGCCGCTGCGGTAAAGGCCCCGGCGGTGTTGTAGTCCTGATGCAGTAATTCCACTTGCAGTGGCAAGGTATAGGTTTCGCCACGGATAGAGCCGGACACCACCGATACCGCACCAAACTCGCCAATCGCGCGGGCATTGGTCAGCACCACGCCATACAGCAATGCCCAACGGATGTTCGGTAAGGTGACGCGGCGGAACATCTGCCAACCGGAAGCGCCCAACAACACGGCGGCTTCATCTTCCTGGCTGCCCTGGCTCATCATCAGCGGCACCAGTTCACGGACCACAAACGGGCAGGTCACGAATATCGTCACCAGCACCATACCCGGCCAGGCGAACATCAGTTGGATGTCATGGGCATCCAGCCAGCCGCCGATCGGGCCGTTGGTGCCGTAAAACAGCAGATACAGCAGCCCCGCCACCACCGGCGACACCGCAAACGGCATGTCGAACAGCGTCAGCAGCAGTTGGCGGCCAGGGAAGGTAAAGCGCGTCACCAGCCAGGCCAGCAAAGTACCGAACACCAGATTGACCGGCACGGTGATCAGCGCCACCAGCACCGTCAACCAAATGGCGTGCAGCATGTCCGGGTCCGACAGGTTATGCCACACGGCACCCACGCCGGAGGAAAATGCCTCGATAAAAATCATCACCATCGGCACGACCAACAGCAGGATGGAGAACAGCGCGCCAATGGCAATCAGCGTCCATTTTCCCCAATTTACGCGTGGGCGCTCTGCGCCGTTCAGGGCGGTAACATCAGCCATCAGTGCCCTCCAATTCGGCGGCCAAAGCGGCTCTGTAGGGTGTTAATGGCGAACAGCAGCAGCAGTGATGCCGCCAGGATCACCGAGGCAATCGCACTAGCGGCCGGGTAATCGAACTCCTGTAAGCGCACAAAAATCATCAATGAGGTCACTTCGGTTTTCCAGGCGATATTGCCAGCGATAAATATCACCGCACCAAATTCCCCCAGGCTGCGGGTAAACGACAACGCCGTCCCGGCGAGCAGCGCTGGAGCAACCTCTGGCAACACCACGCGGCGGAAACTCTGCCAGCGGGTAGCCCCGAGCGTTTCGGCGGCCTCTTCATATTCTGGCCCCAACTCTTCCAGTACCGGTTGCACCGTACGCACCACGAAAGGAATGCTGGTAAAGGCCATCGCCACCGCAATCCCCAACCAGGTGAAGGAAACCTTGATATCAAAATGGGCCAGCCATTGACCATACCAACCGGTAGTAGAAAACAGCCCCGCCAGGGTCAGACCGGCCACTGCCGTAGGCAACGCAAACGGCAAATCCATCAGGCCATCCAGCAAGGAACGGCCAGGGAACTGGTAACGGGTGAGGATCCAGGCCATCAGCATGCCAAACACCGCGTTGAAAACGCTGGCGACGCCAGCCGCCAGCAGCGTCACCTTATAAGCGGCCACAACCTGCGGGTTGGTGATCACTTCCCAATACTGTGCCAGGCTCATCTGCGCCAGCTGCATCACCAGCGCGCTGAGTGGCAACAGCAAAATCAGGCAGGTAAAAAGCAGGCTGCTTCCCAGACTGAGAGTAAACCCAGGCAGAACCCGCTTGCTGGCCATCAAAAACATTACTTATGCCCTGCCGCTAACAGTTGATCCAATTCCCCATCGGTTGCAAAGTGGGCACTCATCACCTGCGGCCAGCCGCCGAACTGATCTTCCACGCTGAACAGCTTGGTCTCAGGGAACTGGTCCTTGGCCGCCGCCATCACCTGCGGGTCATTGACGCGATAATAGAAGCTGGTGATCAGTTGCTGGGCCGCCGGGCTATAGAGATAGTTCAGGTACTCTTTGGCTACCTGCCCGGTGCCGTTTTTCTCGACGTTTTTGTCCACCCAGGCCACCGGGAACTCCGCCAGAATATCGACCGGCGGCACAATCACTTCATACTTGTCTGCACCGTACTGCTTGCGGATATTGTTCACTTCGGATTCAAAGCTGATCAGCACGTCGCCCAGGCCACGTTCGACAAAGGTCGTCGTTGCACCACGGCCACCGGTATCAAACACCACCACGTTTTTCAGCAAACGGGTCATGAACTCACGGGTCTTGGCCTGATCGTTGCCGTCAGCCTGGCTGGCTGCGCCCCAGGCGGCCAGGTAGGTGTAACGGCCATTACCGGAGGTTTTCGGGTTCGGGAATACCAGCTTCACATCATCACGCACCAAATCGCTCCAGGTGTGGATGCCTTTCGGGTTGTCCTTGCGCACCAAGAAAGCCATGGTGGAATAGAATGGCGAGCTATTGTTCGGCAGGCGTTGCTGCCAATCTGCCGGGATCAGTTGGCCGCGATCGTGCAGGATTTGCACATCACTGACCTGGTTATAGGTGACCACATCGGCACGCAGACCCTGCAAGATCGCCAACGCCTGTTTGGAAGAGCCGGCGTGTGACTGTTTGATGGTCAGTTTGTCGTTCGGATGCTGCTGATCCCACTGCTTTTCAAAGCCAGGATTCAGCGCGGCAAACAGTTCGCGGGAGACGTCATAAGAGCTGTTGAGCAATTCTGCCGCCGAAGCCGTACCGCTGGCAACCAATGCCGCCACCAGCCAACCTTTCAACAGCGTATTTTTAACCCGGGAATGTTTCATTGCGCACCTTATCACTGAGTCTTACCGCCGGGCTGATGCCCTGATATTGACCAGTGTATTTATAACTTGATGCAGACCTGTAACGCTTTTATATACCGTTTAGTGATTTTCAAGTATCAAACGCTATAAGGCAGGAGGGGAGCGGTTCACCGCTGAGGGAGGGAAAGCCTGGAGCCAGAAGAACTGGCTCCAGGAGACGCATCAAAGTGACAGCAGGCGCGTCAGCGAAGGGGCGAAGTAGTAGCTGCCGGTCACCGCACGGCTGAAACGCAGCATCGCGTCGTGCTTGCCATCCAGTTCGCCGAACATGCTTAACAGCTGCTGTTCGATATTGTGCAGGCGCGCGCAATAGGCGATGAAATACAGGCCATGTTTGCCGCTGGCGGTGCCATAAGGCAGGCTCTGGCGCAAAATTTTCAGCCCTTTGCCGTCTCCTTTCAGATCGACACGGCTGACGTGCGAGGTATCTGGCCGTTGCTCCGGCGGCAGTTCTTCGCTGTCGTGTTTGGTACGGCCAATGATCTGTTCCTGCTGTTCGGTGGTGAAACGCTGCCACTGACGCAGGTTGTGCTCATAACGCTGCACCAGCACGTAGCTGCCACCTTCGTCTTCTTCGCCAGCGCCAATCACCGCGACTTCCGGACGCTGTTCGCCCTGCGGATTTTCGGTACCGTCGATAAAGCCGCTCAGATCGCGCTCTTCTACCCAGCGGAAACCGTGCGTTTCTTCTTCAATACGAATGGTGTTGCCGAACGCGGCCAGGGCGGCCTGCGCCAGGGTGAAGTTAACGTCATGACGCAGCGATTGAATATGGATCAGCATATCGCGTTGGGTGGCCGGTGCCAGCCCCTTGCCCAGCGGTGCGAAAGGTTTCAGCTCTTTGGCACCCTGACCATTGGAAAGATCGTGCCAAACGTCGGAGCCAAAAGCGATAACCGCCCCTAAATGGGCATCTGGAAACTGTTGCTGCAACTCGCCGAGCACCTGACAAAACTGTTTGCAACCCTGGCGCAGATCGACGAATTCGCCCTGCACCATCGCTTCCATAAAAATGCCAAAACGGCAGTGTTCCAGCAGGATGCCGCTCTGAACCTGTGTCATGTTGTTGTCCTCAAGACCTGAATCGGGTAACAGGTTGCCCTGTTATAAACGCGTAATATCATAACGTATCGCAGGCTGATTGCCTTGCCCGAACGCAAAGAAAATAGGGATTTAACGTCAGAATGAGCAGGCACACCGCAAGGTGCACCCGCAACCAGAATTATTGAGCTTTTGCATGCCAGATGATTTTGCTCACCGTCCAGCTCTGCAGGGTATCGTCCGGTGGGATCAGGTCTTGCGGACCGGCCCATTTACCACTGAAGATATAGCTGACATTGCGGCTTTGCTGTGCCACGCACTCAACCTTGCCTGCATCATCGCCTTCGGCCGGTTTACAGGCTCCATAGGCCTTGCTGAACAGTTCGCTGAACGGCGTACCCAGTTTGCTGCCCCATTCGGTGGCGATCTTGGCGTCCATCACGTCAACGCGCTGCACATGGCCTTTAGGTTCCCCGGTGATCACCAGCTTCACCTCATCGCCGTCCAATGCCTGGAAGTAGGAAACGATCTGCCCATGGTTGGTCGCCATCCCGCCACGCATGCGGTAGTTGTTATTCAGACCCTTGCCAATCGCCGCCTCCGTCATGGGGGTACCGGCCCCCACATCACCGACGCCTTTAGCGCTAACCTCTACGCTGCCGCCAAACCAGTTGAACGGCGACAGGCTGGACCAGGAGAAGTTTGACATGGTCGAACAGCCGGTCAACAACAACGGTAGCCCTAACAGCAGTGGGCGAATATTCATTCATAGCTCCTTAACATCAAAGACATCGGCGATATGCAGCCTCTCATAACCGCTGGCGCTGCGCCATCAATTGCCAGCTTGGAGTGTATAAATTGGGAAAAGTGCCGCAGTTTTCTGCAATTAATCCATCTCGTCCTGCGGGGTAAAACAGGCTTTCAAACGCTGATTCATTAACAGATACCCCATCGCCAGCACATCCAACAACGCCAGTAGGAGATCCAGCGGGGGTTCATTGCTGTCTTGCTGCCACAGGCTGTAAAGCGAGCCGAGCAGCGCTGCCGCCAGCGACACTACCAGTACCCAACGCCAACTGCGCCACAGACGAGGCCAATGCTGGCGGCGGCCAGCAATCAAAAAGGCCAGCGCCGCAGGCAGCCCAAGCGCAATACCGTACCAAAAGCGCTGAGTATCTGGATAGAACAGTTGTAACAAGCCAGCACCCTGATCGCGTGAGGTGCCCGCCATCACAAACAGTAGCCAGGTACGAGCCTGTAAGATCAGTACGCCCCAAAACCACAGCGGCAACCGTAACATACCGTGCTGATCGTAATCGTCCGGTGAAAACCGGTGTGTTGACGCCTTCAAATACTTTTCCTTGCCGATGTTTTGATTACCCTTGCAAATGGCGACGGTGGCCACCATTTTCAATCTCCAGCTTAAGAAGCTCTTAAGATCCTTATGGTTTAATCAGGTTATGTCCCGCTAACGGGAAATCATTCAGACCACTGATAAGGAAGATCCAGATGAAAAAGATCGCTTTACTCGCACTCATCGCATTATGCAGCGCACCGGTTCTGGCTCAACAGGGCGGGTTCCTCGACCCCAACGCGACACCGGCTCAAACGCAAACCAGCCCGCAAGGTGGCTTCTCCGGCCCTGGCGCCGCACTGACCACGGTAGATAAGGTCACATCGATGAGCGATGATACCTGGGTGATGTTGCAGGGCAATATCGAACAGCGCGTGGGTGATGATACCTACACCTTCCGTGACGCCACCGGCACGCTGACGGTAGAGATCGATAAAAAGCGCTGGAACGGCCAGACCATCACCCCAAAAGACAAGATACAGTTGGAAGGGAAAGTGGATAAGGACTGGAGCAACGTGGAAGTCGATGTGAAAAACATCAAGAAACTGCCTTAAACCAGGGCTTGGGGCGGTGGCAACCACCGCCCTGACGATCAATACTCTTGATCTTCGATCAGCCGTTTCCCCAGGCTGGTGATCGCCTGAATTTCGTAGCCGAGCTTTTCATACATTTCGATCACGGTGTCGTTGTCTTCACGCACCGTCAGCTGAATTTTCGGGCAGCCACGCGCAATCAGCTTTTTCTCCAGCCGATTAATCAACGCATTGGCAATGCCACGTCCGCGATAGTCTGGGTGAACGCCCAGGTAATACGCCGAGCCACGGTGGCCATCGTAACCGCCCATCACCGAGCCAACCACCTCACCGCCCACTTCCGCCACCAAAAACAGCTCCGGATCGTGGTTCAGTTTGCGTTCAATATCCATCTCGGGATCGTTCCATGGCCGCAACAGGTCGCAACGCTCCCACAGGGTGATGACCTCTTCAAAGTCGTCTTGCCGAAATACGCGAATTTCCATCGTTGCTCGCTACTGTTAATTAACTTATTTAATACCCTATGGATTTCAAGCTGCAGCGTGAAAGACGACGGGTATATCTGATTATTACGTAATTATTGACTGATACCTGCCGTCTTTCAAGCCACAGCGTTTTGCCAGGTAATAAATGGCAATAGTTATCAAGTCGATTAATGGGGATCAATACGCTATAACGTCGCGAAATAGATTGATCGAGTTGGAGCCGCGCGTGATGAAGAAACAGAGCAAAACCTACCTCAATTTTAGCCCCCTCACCGCTTCATCGACCCGTCGCCAACTGCTGCTCTCCGGCCTGGCTCTAGCCCTGCTCGGTGGCAAAACCTCAGCCACCCAGGCCAATATGCTGCAACCAAAGCCGCACAGCAAACCGCAACCCAAGGCCACGGGGAGCAAAAGAGTGGTGATGATCGATCCCGGCCACGGCGGTATCGATTCCGGTGCCGTGGGCCATGAAGGCTCGCAGGAAAAACATGTGGTGCTGGAAATTGCCAACCATGTGCGGCGTTTTTTGCATGAGCACGAACACGTTGAAGCCCGCCTGACCCGAGAGGAGGACGAATTCATCCCGCTGTTCCAGCGCGTGGAGATCGCCCACCAGCATCAGGCCGATCTGTTTATCTCGATCCATGCCGATGGATTTACCAGCCCGGATGCCGCCGGTGCCTCGGTGTTTGCCCTTTCCAACCGCGGAGCCAGCAGCGCGATGGCGCGCTATCTCTCCGATAAGGAAAACGCCGCCGATGACGTAGCGGGGGGCAAATATAAAGATCAGGACAACTATCTACAGCAGGTGCTGTTCGATCTGGTACAAACCGACACCATCAACAACAGCCTGACCCTAGGCCGCCACGTGCTGGGTCAGATCCGCCCGGTTCACCGCCTGCACAGCGAAAGCACCGAACAGGCGGCGTTTGCCGTATTAAAATCCCCTTCGATTCCTTCGGTGCTGGTAGAAACCTCGTTTATCACCAACCCCGGTGAGGAGCGTTTGTTAGGCACCACCGCCTTTCGCGAAAAAATTGCCCGCGCCATCGCCGACGGCGTGATCAATTTCTTCCAATATTACGACGTTCACCAACGCAAGCCGCGCTAGACCTGCAAAATACGGGGCGAGAAGGTATACTTGCCGCCCTGTCCAGTTACCCATTGCGAAAAACCCGTATGAGTTTACCCACCATTGCCGCAGTAAAATCCTTCCTGCTGGCGTTGCAAGACAAGATTTGTGAGCAGTTGGCCCAGGCCGATGGCGGCGCCGGTTTTAAGGAAGATCGCTGGACGCGTGAAGAAGGCGGCGGTGGCCGCAGCCGGGTGCTGACCAACGGTGCGGTATTCGAACAGGCCGGAGTAAACTTTTCCCACGTTTCCGGTGCCACACTGCCCGCCTCTGCCACCGCACATCGTCCCGAGCTGGCCGGGCGCAGCTTCCAGGCAATGGGCGTATCGCTGGTGATCCATCCGCTCAGCCCCTATATACCCACCAGCCATGCCAACGTGCGCTTCTTTATTGCGGAAAAACCGGGTGAAGAGCCGGTTTGGTGGTTTGGCGGCGGCTTTGACCTAACGCCCTTCTATGGCTTTGCCGAGGACGCCGTTCACTGGCACCGTACCGCGCAACAGCTCTGCGCCCCGTTCGGCGACGATGTGTATCCGAAATACAAGAAGTGGTGCGATGACTATTTCTTTATCAAACATCGTAACGAAGCCCGAGGCATCGGCGGCCTGTTCTTTGACGATCTTAATACCCCGGATTTCGCAAGCTGTTTCGCGTTTACCCAGGCGGTAGGTGAAGGCTTCCTGGAGGCCTATCTGCCGATCGTGGAAAGACGTAAAACACTGCCTTGGGGCGACCAGCAACGCCAGTTTCAGCTGTATCGCCGTGGCCGCTATGTCGAGTTTAATCTGGTGTGGGATCGCGGTACGCTATTCGGCCTGCAAACCGGGGGCCGCACCGAATCGATCCTGATGTCGATGCCGCCTTTGGTACGTTGGGAATATAACTTCCAGCCCGCAGCCGATAGCCCGGAAGCCGCGCTATACCGTGACTTTCTGCCGGTACGTGACTGGCTACAGGAGAAACAATAATGCAGATTTGGGTCGATGCCGACGCCTGTCCAAACGTGATCAAAGAAGTGCTGTTCCGTGCCGCAGATCGCGCGGCGATGCCTGTCACCCTGGTGGCTAATCAGCCTTTGCGCACGCCCCCTTCGAAATTTATCCGCACCTTGCAGGTTGCTGCAGGATTTGACGTGGCGGATAACGAAATCGTGCGCCGCTGTGAAAAAGGCGATCTGGTGATCACCGCGGATATCCCGCTGGCCGCCGAAGTGATAGAAAAAGGCGCTATCGCCCTGAATCCTCGCGGTGAGCGTTATACGCCAGACACCATTCGCGAACGCCTGAATATGCGTGATTTTATGGATACCCTGCGCTCCAGCGGGATCCAGACCGGGGGGCCGAATACCCTCAACCAGCGCGATCGTCAGCAGTTTGCCAATGAACTGGACAAGTGGTTGCAGCAAGCGAAACGGGTCAAATAGCGCCGAAGAGAAACCAAACCGACCTGCGTGAAGTTAATTTCCGCTAGTTATTTGATATCCATAAATAATCCGCCATTTTTCGATCGATGGTTCTCCCCGGTTCTGCCAGCATCAATACCGTAAATTTGGCACCGGGCTGCAGATCCTGGATATGCAACGGTACACCGACCGTTCTGGAGGCGTGATAACCGCCCACCATCAGCAGTGCCGGAGTGGGTGCAGCCAGTAAGCTTTCGGCCATACGGCGATCGCGTTGCTGCTGAATAGCGAGCATGGCGTGCAGCTGCACCGCATCTATTTTGCCGTTATGGGAATCACGGATGGTGGCGGCGAGCGCCTGCTGGACTTCTGGCCGTACCGAAAGCTGGCCTTTGGGGAATTCGGGCCGCTGATAAAACGCCATGATTTCGCTGCGATCGAGGTTAGCGGATAACAGAGGATAAGGCGCGCGCATCGCCGCCATTACCACGTCGCCATACAGTGACCACTGCCAACTGGCCTGCCAGACGATCAGTTCAGCTACGCGGCTATCACGTACCCTCGGTTCGGTTTGCAGCCACTGCTTTACTTCATCCACTTTGCCTTGTTGGCTGGGTGTGATCATCTCCATCAGCACGCTGCCCTGCGGTCTTGGCTTAGGTAATTGCTCTACCAGCCACAGTTCGATCTGGTGGTGATAAGGATTGTCGTGCTTTTCACCCACGATCACCCGTGGCTGATCTGCCAGGCGCGTCAGTAACTGTTGCGGCGTCAATATCTCGCCACTGCGTAAATCAACAATCCTGCCTAGCGTGGTAATGTCGCTTTTCGGGGGAGAGGCCGGCCCTTGGCTACAGGCCGTAAGCACCAGCGTTGCTAATAATATCAGAAACTTCATGTCGATTTTCCTTACACAAAACTGGCAACATTATAGATAATAATTATCATTTGCATATATAAGTTGGCAACGTCTGATGGCTAGCACCTGTTTTTCGTTGCCGTGTTTTGAGTTACGTTGCTTTCGCGTAATGGAACGGGTATAACTGATAGCCATTTAGACGTCTATATGGATAGAGTGTTATGCAACCTGCCGCTGAAGGGCAATTCAAACGCACCATGAAAGCCCGGCATTTGGTGATGCTGTCGCTGGGCGGCGTGATCGGTACCGGTCTGTTTTTCAACACTGGCTATATCATCTCCACGACCGGTGCGCTGGGCACCCTGCTGGCCTATTTGATTGGCGCTGTCGTGGTCTATCTGGTCATGCTGTGCCTGGGGGAACTTGCCGTCGCCATGCCGGAAACCGGCGCATTTCACGTCTATGCGGCACGTTATCTTGGCCCGGCTACCGGCTATACCGTTGCCTGGCTATACTGGCTGACCTGGACCGTCGCGTTGGGCTCCAGCCTGACTGCCGCCGGTTTCTGTATGCAATACTGGTTTCCACAATCACCGGTCTGGTTGTGGTGCCTGATTTTCTGTCTGGCCATTTTTCTGCTCAATGTCATTACCACCCGTTTCTTTGCCGAAAGTGAATTCTGGTTCTCGCTGATCAAGGTAATCACCATTCTGGCGTTTATCGTGCTGGGTGGCGCAGCCATGTTTGGCCTGATCCCGATGAAAGACGGTACGCCAGCGCCCTTCCTGAGTAACCTGACCTCATCGGGTTGGCTACCCAATGGGACGTTACCGATCCTGATGACCATGGTCGCAGTCAATTTCGCGTTCTCTGGGACCGAGCTGATCGGCATCGCGGCGGGCGAAACCGAAAATCCGGAAAAAGTGGTGCCCTGGGCCATCCGCACCACGGTGATCCGCCTGATGGTGTTCTTTATCGGTACGGTATTTGTTCTGGCAGCGATGATCCCCATGGAGCAGGCCGGGATCGTGAAAAGTCCGTTTGTCCTGGTCTTTGAGCGCATTGGTGTGCCTTATGCCGCCGATATTTTTAACTTCGTGATCCTGACCGCCATTCTCTCGGCCGCCAACTCCGGGCTGTATGCTTCGGGGCGCATGCTGTGGTCGCTGGCTAATCAGCGTACCTTGCCTGCCTATTTTTCACGGGTGAATGCACGCGGGATCCCGATGAATGCATTGATGTTCAGCATGCTCGGCGGCGTGCTGGCACTATTGACCAGCGTGATCGCGCCCGATACGGTGTTCGTGGCGTTGTCTGCCATTTCCGGCTTTGCGGTCGTTGCCGTCTGGCTGAGCATCTGTGCCGCCCACTACGTTTTTCGCCGCCGTTACCTGCGCAGCGGCCAACCGATTGAAGGGCTGAAATACCGTGCACCAGGCTATCCGCTGACGCCTATTGTCGGTTTTGCGCTGTGTTTATTGGCCTGTATCGGTCTGGCATTCGACCCAGAGCAACGCGTGGCGCTGTATTGCGGCCTGCCGTTTGTGGCGATCTGTTATCTGGCCTATTACCTGACCCGGCGTTCCGGGCAGAAAAACCTACTGAACACCGGAGAAGAACATGTCGGTTAACAACCCTCTGGCCGCCTTGCTGGCCGATAACCGCACGTTGATTTTGGACGGGGCAATGGCCACCGAACTGGAGGCCCGAGGTTGCGATCTCACCGATCCGCTGTGGTCGGCAAAAGTGCTGATTGAAAACCCGCAACTGATTTATCAGGTGCATCTGGATTACTTCAATGCAGGAGCACAGTGCGCCATTACCGCCAGCTATCAGGCCACACCCCAAGGTTTTTCACGCCGGGGCCTGGATGAGCCGCAATCGTTGGCACTGATCGCCCAAAGCGTCCACCTGGCACAGCAGGCGCGCGCCGATTATCTGGCCCAACGCCCGCAGCGTTTGCCTTTGCTGGTCGCCGGTTCGGTCGGCCCTTATGGTGCCTACCTGGCAGACGGCTCTGAATACCGTGGCGACTACCATCTGCCGCAAGCAGAGATGATCGCGTTCCATCGTCCGCGTATCACGGCTCTGGCCAACGCCGGCGTGGATCTGCTGGCCTGTGAAACGCTGCCTTCGTTCGCCGAATTGCAGGCCCTGCTGGCGCTGCTGGCGGAATTCCCGGCGCTGGGGGCGTGGTTCTCTTTCACTCTGCGCGATAGCCAGCATCTAAGCGATGGCACGCCACTGGCTGTCGTGATGGCGGAGCTTAATGATAACCCGCAGGTGCTGGCCGTAGGCGTCAATTGTATCGCGTTGGAAAACGTCACCCCGGCGTTGCAGCAGCTTGCCGCGCTGAGTGATAAACCGTTACTGGTTTACCCTAACTCCGGCGAACACTACGACGCGGTGAGCAAAACCTGGCATAGCTGTGGTGATCACCAGCATCATCTGATCAATCAGTTGGCCGATTGGCAGCATGCCGGGGCCCGCTTGATTGGCGGTTGTTGTCGAACCACGCCTGCCGACATTCAGGCGATTGCCGAACGCTGTCACGCATAAAAAAACCCCCTGTGGCCGAAGCCGCAGGGGGTCACTTTCACGCTATCACAGCGGTTGGGTCTGTGCTTCCACTACTGCCAATGCCACCATGTTGACGATACGGCGCACCGAGGCGATCGGCGTCAGGATATGTACCGGCTTGGACACGCCCATCAATACCGGCCCTACCGTCACCCCTTCGGAAGAGGAAACACGCAGCAGGTTGTAGCTGATCCGTGCAGCTTCCATACTTGGCATGATCAGGATGTTGGCTGAGCCTTTCAACGGGCTGTCCGGCATCAAATCGTGGCGGATACTTTCCACCAGCGCGGCGTCACCGTGCATCTCACCGTCGATCTCCAATCCTGGTGCCATCTGATTGACCAGCTCCAGCGTTTTACGCATTTTGCTCGCCGACGGGCAGTTGGCAGAACCAAAACTGGAGTGGGACAACAGCGCCACCTTCGGTTCAATCCCGAAGCGCCGTACCGTGTCTGCCGCCATCAGGGTGATTTCCGCCAGCTGTTCCGGCGTCGGGTCATCGTTGACGTAGGTATCGGCGATAAAGGTGTTGCCGCTCGGCAGTAGTAAGGCGTTCATCGCCCCAGCCACGTGTACCCCTTCACGGAATCCGAACACTTTTTCCACCACGTCATAATGCTCGTGGTAGCTGCCGATGGTGCCACAGATCATGGCGTCGGCCTCTCCACGGTGCAGCATGATGGCAGCAATCAGCGTTGGGTTGCCGATCACCGCACGGCGAGCCTGCTCCTGGGAGACACCACGGCGCTTCATGATCTGGTAATACTCACCCCAGTATTCATTGAAACGCGGATCGGACTCGTTATTGACCACTTCAAAGTCTTTGCCCGGCGTCAGCTGCAAGCCAAGTTTCTTCAGGCGCATTTCAATCACGCTTGGGCGGCCTACCAGGATCGGGTAAGCCAGCCCCTGCGATACCAGCTCTTGGGTGGCATGCAATACGCGCTCTTCTTCACCTTCGGCCATGACCACGCGTTTCACTTCTTTCTTCGCCTGGGAGAAGATCGGCTTCATAAACAGGTTGGTTTTGTAGACGAACTCGGTCAGTTTCTCCACGTAGGCATCAAAGTCTTCGATCGGGCGCATCGCCACGCCGGAATCCATGGCTGCCTTGGCTACCGCCGGGGCGATTTTAACAATCAGGCGCGGGTCGAACGGTTTGGGAATGATGTATTCCGGGCCAAAGGAGAGATCCTGATCGCCATACGCCGAAGCCACCACGTCGCTCTGCTCTGCCAGCGCCAGATCGGCAATGGCGTGCACGCAGGCCAGCTTCATCTCTTCGTTGATGGTGGTGGCCCCCACATCCAGCGCGCCACGGAAGATGAACGGGAAGCACAGTACGTTGTTCACCTGGTTGGGATAATCGGAGCGGCCGGTACAGATGATCGCATCTGGGCGCACCGCTTTCGCCAACGGCGGCAGAATTTCCGGTTCCGGGTTAGCCAGCGCCATGATCAGCGGATCTCTGGCCATGGTTTTCACCATGTCCTGCGTCAGCACGCCAGGGCCGGAGCAACCCAGGAAAATATCGGCATTGGGAATGGCATCCCCCAGCGTACGCTGGCCGTTATCCGCAATGGCATACGCCGCCTTGGTTTCTTCCATCCTGGCGTCGCGGCCCTGATAGATCACGCCTTTGGAGTCACAAACGGTGATGTTCTGCTTGCTCAGGCCCAACGCAACCAGCAGGTTCAAACAGGCAATGGAGGCCGCACCTGCTCCCGATACCACCAGGCGTACGTCGGAGATATTTTTCTTCACCACCCGCAGACCGTTGAGTACCGCAGCGGTGGTAATAATCGCCGTGCCGTGCTGATCGTCATGGAACACCGGGATCTTCATGCGCTCGCGCAGTTTCTTCTCAATATAGAAGCACTCGGGCGCTTTGATATCTTCCAGGTTAATGCCGCCGAAGGTCGGCTCCAGCGCGGCGATCACGTCAATCAGCTTGTCAGGATCGAGTTCATCGACTTCGATATCGAACACGTCAATACCGGAAAACTTCTTAAACAGAACCCCTTTACCCTCCATGACCGGCTTACCGGCCAGCGCACCGATATTCCCCAGCCCCAGCACCGCGGTGCCGTTGGAGATCACCGCCACCAGGTTGCCCTTGGCGGTATATTTATAAGCGGCCAGCGGATCGGCGGCAATTTCCAGGCAGGGGGCAGCCACGCCTGGCGAGTAGGCCAAAGCCAGATCGCGCTGTGTAGCTAGCGGTTTAGTCGGCGATACCTGGATCTTCCCTGGGACCGGAAACTGATGGAAATCAAGGGCACTCTGTTTGAGCTGTTCGTCCATTATGGGTTCCTTTGCTTTCTTCTTTTATGTTGAGGTAAGGCTTTATCGCTGAACTAGTATAGTGAGAGAATCGTCACAAACTTTGAAGCGTGCCATAACCTTGGGCGAAACTTGTAAATAAAAGTTAAAAGGAAGTTAAGCGAACAGAAAAGCAGCAGTTTTGATCAGCTAAGAAATCGCCGCTGCCCGCTCAAGCCGGATAATCCTTGAACGGTAATTGGAAATGTGGCCCGTCTTTCAGCGTTTTCCATGCCCCGCCCCACTCGACATCAACACCGCACTCCAGCCCGGCACGCCGCACCGCCGATGCGATCTGAGCATAGTAATCCCATTCCCAGGACACCGCCCCGAAGGGCATGGCCACCACATCAACCGCATGCCCGGTAAGGTGGCGGCTTCTCAGCGTTTGGCTTTTCCCCTCACGCAGTAAATCCCGCTGGCGAGCCATAGAGCGTAATCCTTCGGTGATGGAAAACGGGACCAGCGAATAACGCAGCGCCAAACGCATCACCCGCACCAACTCGGGATGCACTCCGAGCAGGTTTTTCTCGCTACGTGCGTTGAATGTGATTTCCAAGTTTTCACTTATCATTTTTAAATCCTGTTTTTTTGCCAATAAATCGTTTAATTAAATCGCCAAGGTAATCTGCACCGAGAAAACCAATTAATACGCTGATGGTATTGGCCCATGCCAACTCCAGCCCCATCAGCGATAACAGATCGCGAATGGTTAATGCCAACAAGGCACAAATGCCGGCATTTAATAACCGGCGGCGTGATGGCATATTCAGATAAGCTCCTTTCAATAACGCCATGGTGCCCGCTAAAAGGGCATTAAAGACCGGTTGCAGATATTCACAGACTCGCTGAATGATTGCGCCAACAGCGTCTGGCTCAAAGCTGGACATGGCTCCTCCTGGTTATTATTAGCCGCGCGAGCTTTTCAAATGCTCAATAAAATTAGGCGATATGAACTATCCAACCGAATGACTGGAATAACATAAAATGATATCGTTCTTTAATAATTGGACAATTCAGAAGGATAATTATACCGACAGCCTCAGCGCTGTCGTTTGCTTTGCGTTGTTAGAGCGCTCACCGGACAAGGGCCGGAGGTGAGTTTTACCTGGAGGGGAAATCGCAAAGGGTTCAACCTGACGCAGTTAAACCCTTTTTAACCACAACGATTACTGTGACATATTAAGAATGGTGCGGATGTTGAGGGCACTGGTCGCGATAATATCGATCGCCCCGGTACGCAGCGCGCCCAGAATAGCCAACGCTTTGGTATTCTCAGAGGCAATGGCGATCACACAAGGGATTTTCCGCAGTTCATCAATACTCAGGCCAATGACGCGATCGTTCATCACCGTATCCACATGCATCCCCTGCGCATTGAAAAAGTCATAACCGGCGATATCACCGATCACTCCCTGATTCAGACTGGCATCAATGATCTCGTGGGGAGTAAACCAGCCAAGCTTTACCATGTAGCTGTTTTCATTCATATCACCAATGCCCACCAGAGCCACATCGGCCTTGCGCGCCCGATCCAGGGTTTCCTTGATGGTGCCGTTTTGCATAAACGCCTCTTTCAGCGCCCGGTTTTCAACATACGCCGGGGCATATAGCGTCTCGCTGCTACCACCAAACTTCTTCGCCAGACGGCGGCTGATGTGGTCAGCATTGATGGCGTCACCAGGGCGATGTGTTCCCCCAATGCCGCAGATAAATTTACAGCTTTTTGGTGCCACGCTGCCCACATGATCGGCGATCGCGGCCACGTTACGCCCTTGGCCAACCGCCAGCACCATATCATCCTTCAGGGACATGGCCAGATACCCGGAAACCAATGCTGCCACCTGACGCCGCTGTTCTTCCTCATCCTGATGATCCAGCGCGATTAATGCACGGCTGAGGGAGAAGCGCTCCAGCATTTGCTGCTCCAGCCGGGTACTGAATACCGGATGATAGCGGACGGTGATCTCAACAATGCCTTCTTCTTTGGCCCGCTTGAGTAAACGCCCGACCTTAATCCGCGAAATACCGAACTTTTTTGCAATCTCCTCCTGAGTGATTTCGTCCTGATAATAAGCCACGGCAATTTCAGTCAGCAGTTCGTTATCCTGGGATCCTGTTTTTTTTTCCATCCGTTACACGTTTCCCCACGGCAGATTGGTCTTTTTCAATAGAAGATGGGTTCAGCATGTCGAACCCATCTTATCGCATTGCCCGCTAGTATAACCTGTTCAGGCGGCAACGGTATTCAAGCGTTGTTCTACCGCATCAGCCAGTTGGCATAAAAGTAGACAACAGGATACCGCACCGGCATCCAGCACGCCGCGCGAACGTTCCCCCAACCGGCTCGCACGGCCAATCTTGGCAACCAGATCGCGGGTTGAATCACGCCCGGCAACGGCAGCCCGTTTTAACTGCTCCAGCGACTCACTGAAGCTATCGCCACGCCGAACCGCCTGCTCAAACCCTTCGATCGCAGGGATCAGCGTATCCATCAGGCACTTGTCGCCTACGCCAGCGCTGCTGATGTCCTGCAACTCAGTTAACCCATTGCGCAACATGGCCAGAAAAACCTGTTTATCCAGCGCCGTTTTATCGCGCACGCTGTCGGCCATACCCATGAACAGGCTGCCATACAGCGGCCCCATCGAGCCACCAATCCCTTCCATCAGCGCGTCCGCTACCGCGTCGAAAGCCTGTGCCAACGTCAGATTTTGGCCCTTGATGGCCTCACCACACAAGGTGAAGCCTTTTGACATATTAATGCCGTGATCGCCGTCGCCAATCGCACCATCTATTTCACTGAGATACTCGCGATTGCTGACAATCACGCCAATCAGCGCCGCGACGATCTCATTGCCATACTGCGTCGAAATTTGTGTGGTCATGATTCACTCCACCTGAGTTAGGCCCAATGAATGAGCGGGCATATCGAGCAACGTTTTCAATTGGTCGTCGAGCTTCATCAAGGTTAGCGTCACCCCCATCATTTCCAGTGAGGTAAAATAGTTACCCACATAGCGACGGTGAACCTTGATGCCACGCTCCGTCAGCCGCTTTTCAATCTCGGCATAATAGATATAAAGCTCCATCACCGGCGTGGCCCCCAGGCCGGAAATCAACAGGGCGACTTCCTGCCCCCTGTTCAACGGCATATCATTGAGCACGAAATCGAGCATGGTGCCAGCCATCGCGGACGCCGATTGGATCGGTGATACCTCAATCCCAGGCTCACCATGATGACCAATCCCGATCTCCATTTGGCCATCGGCAATATGGAAATTGGGCTTACCTACCGCCGGGATGGTGCAAGAACTGAGCCCGACGCCGATCGAGCGGCAATTGCCAATGGCCTTTTGCGCAGCAGCGATCACCCCGTCGAGATCGTAACCCAGCGCTGCGGCAGCGGCGCCGATTTTCCACATCAGAATTTCACCGGCGACGCCACGGCGTTTTTCAATTTCACTGGCGGGCGCAGAGGCAACATCGTCATTTGCCACCACGGTTTTTACCGTGATACCGGCAGCGCTGGCCTTCTTCATCGCCATTTTGACGTTCATATTATCGCCAGCATAGTTGCCATACAGGCAGGCGACCCCCGCCCCGCTGTCCGCGGCCTTGAACGCATCCAGAAATGCCCCCGCCGTTGGTGAAGAGAAAATCTCACCGATAGCCACGGCATCAAGCATGTTCTTGCCAACATAGCCCAGAAACGCTGGCTCATGCCCCGAGCCCCCACCGGTAACAATCCCCACCTTGCCGTTGATCGGTGCAGCAGGGTATTTGAGGACTCGTGCATTATCGGTCGCGGTGAAATATTCCGGATGAGCCTTCAGATAGCCCTGAATGGCATCTTCCACGACGTGATCGGGATCGTTAATGATTCTGTTCATCATGGCCTCTCTTTTGCCTGAGTATCGAGTTATTGAATGGTGTAACCGCCGTCAACCACCAGATTGCTGCCGGTGATCATGCTGGCCGCATCGCTCGCCAGGAACAGCGCGCTGGCGGCAATATCCTCGGGTTCGGCAAAGCGCCTCAGGGGAATTTTCTGCTTCATTTGTTCCGCAACCTCGCCTGACCATGCTTTGCGCCCCAACTCGGTCAGCACCACCGTGGGCGAAATGGCGTTGACCCGCACGTTGTGCGGCCCCCATTCCAGTGCCAGAACCTGGGTCAAACCAATCACGCCCGCCTTGCTGGCGCAGTAAGCCAGATGATTGGGCAAGGCGACTACGCCGGCCTGCGAGGCCAGGTTGATAATGCTGCCACTGCCCTGACGAATAAAATAGTGGCCTACGGCCTGACTGGTAAGGAACACCCCTTTCAGGTTCACCGCCATGGTGTTATCCCAAGCGTCTTCGGGCAGTTCTTCCGCCGGATACAGCGCGACGATCCCGGCGCTATTGACCAGCACATCCAGCCGCCCGAAATGGGCATTGGCCTGTGCAACCGCCTGTTCTACCGAGGCTTTATCCGTGACATCCATCACGATGCCCAACGCCTGCTGCTGATCCAGCTGCAGGGCAATCTGCACCACCTGCGTAGCGCGATCCAACAGCACCACCTGAGCACCGTTTTGCAGATAGCATTTGGCAATAGCCAGACCTATTCCTGCCGCGCCGCCGGTTATCAACGCCACTTTCCCTTGCAAGACTCCCTTGCTTTGATCAGTAATCATAAAAACTCCCTCAAACGGTTAGTTACGCCAAGCTGTGATGATTTTTTTCCACGGCGGCAGGCACGGCTTTAGGCAAGGTGACATATTTCATCAATACGCCGCTGAACAAATACAGGCCGGTGAAAATCCAAATCACCCCACTGCTCCCCAAACTGCCGATAAACAACCCTACCACTGCCGGACCAACGAAAGTGCTCAAACCCGCGCCGAGATTCAGGATCGACATGGCGGCCCCTTTATTGTCCGGGGCCAACGTTGGCATAATGGCCGAAAGAGGCACGAAAGCAGCCAGGCAAGCACCGAATAGCCCGGCAGCCACGACGGTCAGCAGATAATTGGGACCGAGGAAGTAAGGCACGTAATAGAACATCAGCGTGGTGATGGCGCAGCCGACGCAGCCGAACCACATGACAACGTTACGCCAGCCCAAGCCGTCGCTGATCACCCCAAAGATCAAGTTGAAGATAATGTTCACCGTCCACAGTGCCGCGTACATCTGTAGCCAGTCAGTGCGGCTAAACCCCAGGTCCATCATGTACATCGGCATAAACACCACGAAGCCGTACGCCGCTGAGGTATTGATGGTGCGGACAATGCCACCCAGGCCGATTTTCGGGTTCTCAAACGCAATGGTGATCCCCTTTAGCACATAGCTGAGAGAGGCTTTTTGCTTGTCCCCCACGTCGCTATGGCCAGGAGTGCGGTTAAGCATCAGTGCAATCATCGCCCCGAGTACCACAAAGATTAATGCGCTCCATAAGGTGTGAATTTCCCCCAGGTACGGCAGCATGATGCTGGAGTAGAGCACGCCCAGCACGCTCAACCCACCGCTATAGACAAACCAGAATATCCCCACGGCAGAACCCAGCCTTTCCGGCGGAGCCTCATAGGCGACCCACACCAGAAAACCATAGGCAAACAGGGGATAGCCCAGCCCACGCAGCGCATAGGTCGGTATCATTACCGACAGATTATTACTGGGTAATCCCCAGACCAGAAAACACACCGAGCCCAGCAGGAACAGCAACAATCCAGCCAGCATGACGCGGCGAGCGGTAAAGATTTCCGCCAAGACGCCGGAAAACCAGGCGGCGATTGCCGCAGCAAAACCGTAAACGCTAAACAGTAGCGCGGACTCCTGAATGGTTAAGCCTTTGCCGATCAAATAGGGTGAAAGCCAGCCTTGCTCCAGCCCTTCCCCCATCATAAAGACCAACACACCGGCATAACCGAGCATTAATTTTGGTGACAGACCAATGCGATGAATCAGTCCATTCAGCATAAAACACCCCAGCACATTGAATTGTGGCGGCGCAGGCTAACCCGCACCCGAAGAAAGATGCAGGCATTACAGATTTGGGTTGAGCACCACTTTGATTGAGCCGATGCCCCGTTTCATCATGGCGAAGCCTTCAGCAAACTGCTCGAGTGGCAACGTTTGAGTGACGACGCCTTTGGTGGGCAGATCGCCATTGCGTATCCCTTCAATCACCAACGGATAACAATAAGGGCCCAGGTGCGATCCCAGTACGTCCAGTTCCTTACGATCGCTGATAATGCTCCAATCGACGGTCACCGGATCTTTAAACACCGAGAACTCGACAAAGGTGCCCAATTTGCGGATCAGCATCAGCCCTTGTTCGACAGATTGCTGCGCGCCGGTGGCTTCAATGTAGATATCGCAGCCGTAGCCTTCGGTCATGTCCTTAACGATCGCCATCACATCATCGCGCAGTGGGTTCAGCACGATGTCAGCACCAAATTCTTTCGCCAACGCCAGGCGCTCGTCAGACAGATCGAGCACCACCAGCTTCGATGGGCCAGATTTTTTAATCGCCCCGATCATCCCCAACCCCAGCGTTCCGGCCCCGGCCAGCACCACCACGTCACCCAGTTTGATGTTGGCGCGCTGTACCGCATGGAAAGAACAGGCATAGGGTTCGATCAGAATGGCGTCTTCGATCGGCATATCCGCAGGGACGTGATAGTTGATGGCCTCTTTGGTGAACTTCATGTATTCCGCCATTCCGCCATTAACGTTCTTCTGGAAGCCGTACAGATCGTGTTTCTCACACATCCAATACTGGCCGCGGTTACAAAAACGGCATTGCCAGCAGGGGACTATCTGTTCAGAGATCACTCGATCGCCCAGATTAAATCCCTCAACGCCTTCACCATAGCCCACCACGTGGCCGATAAATTCGTGGCCAGGGATCATCGGCGCTTTGATATAAGCCGGCTGTTTTTCATCCCCCCAAAAGCTGGCCGCCCCTTCAAACGCTTTAACGTCACCGGCGCAGATGCCGCAGGCTTCAACTTTCACCAGGATCTCTTGCGGGCCAATTTTCGGTACCGCCACGATCTCCAGGCGGTAATCCTTCGGGGCATAGGCCACCACCGCTTTCATGGTTTCAGGAATGCCTTCGGCCATGTTTACCGCTGTTACGCAGTTCTGACACATAGTTCTATCCTCGGGTAGGGTTTATTTTTATGATCATAAGTACACGTAAAGAACAAATAAACACTACATACTCTCAACATGTTTGCCCACCACCAACCTTTGAAATTGTGATCCTGCTCAAGAAGCCCCATAAAGTGACTAAAATAGCCTTTAAGCCGATTTATTCGTGATATTAATCACCTTTAGTGGCCATACGCCCTTAACAGAAACAAAAACAAATGAACATCAATTGAACATTTGATAAATCATGGTTATGGTAATAGCCATGACGCGCCACCGGGGATCGTCAGCCTTACCCTTGATCAGCAGGAGATGTTTATGCAGCCTATTGCGATTGGCGCCGATGATGCCGCCATTGAACTGAAGAATGTGATCGTTGCTTTTCTGCAACAGCGCGATATTCCGGTCACCGACTACTCACCGGGAAGCGATACGGCACCCATCGGTTATCCCGATATCGCCTTTCAGGTGGCACAGGGCATTAAGGATGGGAAACACCAACGCGGCATTTTGCTGTGTGGCACCGGTATTGGCATGAGCATTGTGGCCAACAAGGTCCCGGGGATCCGCGCGGCACAGTGCCATGATACCTATTCGGCACAGCGCGCACGTAAAAGCAACGATGCACAAATCATCACGCTTGGCGCACGCGTCATAGGCCCGGAACTGGCGAAATCGATTGTCGAAGCCTGGTTGAGCTCTGAATTTGAAGGAGGGGGATCGGCACCCAAGGTGGCCAGGATCGGTTATTATGAACAGGTCGTTGGCCAACGCTGAACCCAATGCCGATAAAGCATCAATGCGTGGGGACCCGCAGCCAGTCTGCATTCACGCCCCCCCATTGTTTCTATCCATTGCAGCAATCAGAAAAAGCGTATTTCATTCACTGACTAAATGGTGCAGTGTGTTTCATAATTAATGAAAATCGTTCTTATTTATCTTTACCCTATGGATTTCAAGTTGCAGCTTGAAAGACGACGGGTAAGCAAGGAGCTTATAAATGAATCAGTTAGACGCACTTAAACAGTTGACCGTAGTCGTTGCCGACAGCGGTGATATCGAGTCCATCCGTCAGTTCGAACCGCAGGATGCCACCACCAACCCTTCGTTGATCCTCAAGGCCGCGGCGCTGCCGCAGTATAAGTCGCTGATCACCGAAGCGCTGGAGTACGCCCGCCAGCAAGGCGGCAACAAAGAAACCCAGTTGATTAACGCCAGTGACAGACTGGCGGTGAATATCGGGGTAGAAATTCTAAAAAGCGTGCCGGGCCGTATCTCCACCGAAGTGGATGCTCGCCTATCCTTCGATCGCGGTATGTGCGTGGCCAAAGCCCGCAAGCTGATCGGCATGTATCAAAACCAGGGGATCGATAAATCCCGCATTCTGATCAAGCTGGCGGCCACCTGGGAAGGGATCAAGGCGGCCGAAGAGTTGGAAAAAGAAGGCATCAACACTAATCTGACGCTGCTGTTCTCCTTTGCTCAGGCTCGCGCCTGCGCCGAAGCCGGTGTCTATCTGATTTCACCGTTCGTTGGCCGTATCTACGATTGGTATCAGGCCAGACAGCCGATGTCCGATTACGATGCAGAACAGGATCCGGGCGTGAAGTCCGTTCGTACCATTTATGAATACTACAAACAGCACCGCTATCAGACCGTGATCATGGGGGCCAGCTTCCGTAAGGTTGAGCAGATCCTGGCGTTGGCGGGGTGTGACCGTTTGACCATTGCGCCAAACCTGCTGGAAGAGTTGAAGCAAAGCAATCAGCCTATCGAACGTAAACTGACGCCATCGGTTGAAGGGTTCCATCAACCTGCACCTTTGGCCGAAGCCGAATTCCGCTGGCTGCATAATCAGGATGCCATGGCGGTTGAGAAGTTGGCCGAAGGCATTCGCCTGTTCGCCGTAGACCAGCAGAAACTGGAAGACATGCTGATATCACAGCTGTAATGCAATGATAAATAAGTGAGATCGGCAAGCAATTGCCCCTCACCCTAACCCTCTCCCACAGGGAGAGGGGACCGATCGAGTTCGTTGATTACTCTGTGTAATACCCTATCTTTCTTCTTCCTAATCCCTTACGTGGCTCGAAAATTCGGCGATACGCATTGGATTGGGGGTCGCTCGAGTTTGCTGAGATTATCTATTTACCTGAAAAAGAGCTGGGGCAAACAGCTCCCTCTCCCTGTGGGAGAGGGTTGGGGTGAGGGAAACTACTCCATCACCCGATGGATCTGCAAATACTGCAACAGCATGATAGTCTTGCCATCCTTGAGGCGACCGTCGGCGATCATCGCGATTGCCTCACTAAACGGCAATTCCACCACTTCAATATCTTCATCCTCGATGCCACCACCGCTGGTTTGCCGTTCATCATCCTGGTACTCGGCAATAAAGAAGTGCAGTATTTCCGTCACGCCACCCGGTGACATGTAAGCCTCAAAGATCTTTTGCACCTGCGAAACCTGAAAACCGGTTTCTTCTACCGCTTCACGGCGGGCGCACTGTTCAGGCTGATCGTCATCCAGCAGCCCGGCGCAGGCTTCCAACAGCATGCCCGTGGTATTGCCGTTAACGTAGGTCGGCATACGGAACTGGTTGGTCAGCACCACGGTGCCCTTGGCGCGGTTATACAGCAAAATGGTCGCCCCGTTACCCCGGTCATAGACCTCGCGCACCTGTTCGATGGTTCCGCCATTTTTACGTTTTAACTCAAACGTATATTTATTCAATACGTACCAGTTGTCCGACAACAGCTGCTTTCTGATATTTTCAATTTTTGACGACATATACCCTTCTGCTTTAGCCAACGCACTGCAACCTTTGGTTACTAGCAAAGCGCAGCCACGGCGGATTTGCAACAAAAAACCCCGCAGGCCTTACAGCACTGCGGGGTTGATATCCACCAGAGTTAGAAGCCGTTAGGGACTCCGTGCATATCTGGCAGTTTATGTGCGATCCCTTTATGGCAGTCGATACAGGTTTTGCCTTCGGTTATCGCTTTGTCATGCATCTTGGCCGCCACGGTTTTCTGCGCGGTGAAATCCATATACTCGAAGTTGTGGCAGTTACGGCACTCCTGCGAGTTATTGGCCTTCATACGCGCCCATTCGTTGCTGGCCATGGCCAGACGATGCTCTTCAAACTTCTGCGGCGTGCCGATAATGCCAAACACCTTGGCGTACAGCTCTTTACTGGCCTTCAGCTTACGCAGCATCTTCGGTGCCCACTCATGCGGAACGTGGCAATCCGGGCAGGTGGCGCGTACCCCACTGCGGTTGTTGTAGTGCACCGTCTCCATATACTCTTCGTAGACGTTTTCACGCATCTCGTGGCAGCTGATACAGAATTTTTCGGTGTTGGCCGCTTCCATACCGGTGTTGAAACCGCCCCAGAAAACGATCCCGGCGACAAAGCCCAACAGCAGCAAAGTCCCCAGGGCCAGCCTGCTCGGCCTGCGCCACCAGCGCCATAGACGGCGGATCGGTCCGGCCTTTTTCTCGGATGTTGTGGTATTACGTTCGGCCATAGCTCCCCCGCTTAGTGCCCAAAGCCCTGCATAGGCTTGAAATCATTGCCGATGATTGGTGCCGCATCGGTTTGTGGTACGTGACATTGCAGACAGAAGTAACGGCGTGGAGCAACTTCCCCCAGCACCTTGCCATCGCTGTCCATAAAGTGTGTCGGGCTGATACGCGGTGCGCCGGTGGTACGATAGTGCTCCACGCCGTGGCACTGCAAGCAGCGGTTAGTATTTTTGGAAATTTGGTAGCCGTCGACGCTGTGTGGGATCATCGGCGGCTGGTTGACATAGTTTAGCGCCATCTTTTCCTGCTGCTTGGGCATTTTTATCTGCCCTTCAGCCGTGCCGGAAACCTCTGGCGATTGCTTGAAATCGACATCACTGGCGGCAAACGCGGCACTGGCAACTACCAGTGTTAACAGCGCGCCCCACAGGGAAAGCTGCTTTTTCAGGACATTGCTGGTCATTTTTTGGCTCCCGAATAATGAAATTTGCTCTTAATTTCGAATACGTTTTCTGCACAAACGTCGATACAACGTCCGCAGGCAATACAGGCATCACTGGCAACCCGTGGTGTACCTTTTTTTACTAATAACGGCTCACGCAGGATCTGCGGTTCTGGGCAAACATGAAAACAATCCATGCAGCGAGTACAGTTGTCACGCTGCTCCGCGCTGATCTGCACCACACCCTGGCTACCAATGACGCCATACAGCGCTCCCATTGGGCAAAGATGGCCACACCAGCCGTGTTCGACCACCAGCAGATCGAACAGGAACAGCGCCACAATCAGCCAGATGCCAGCACCAAATGCGGCACCCAACCCTTTCAGCCAACCTAAAGCGCCTTCCTCACTGCCGTGGATCAGCCCGCGCCCCATCAGGGCAACCGGATTAACCCATTCCCAGAGCAGCGTGCCACTCACGGCACTGCCAACCAGCACGACAAGCAAAATGCCGTAGCGCAGGGAACGAGGCAGGCTGGCCGATTGACGCAAACCCAACTTGCGACGCAGCCAGGCCGCCAGATCGGTCACCGGGTTGACCGGGCAGACCCAGCCGCAAAACACTCGATTACCGATCAGGCCGTAGATCAGCACCACTACCGCGCCTACCCACACCAACCAGGCAGGCCAATGCCCGGCCAACAGGCTTTCCAGCATCATCAACGGATCGGTTAACGGTACCGTTTCCATCAATAGGCTGGCGCTGTAGTTGCCACGCAGGATCCAGATACCCCACAGCGGCCCGGAGAGAAACATCAACAAGATCAACAGTTGGCTACAGCGACGCAGGATCAGGAAGCGGTTGCTGCGCAACCAGCCATGGCGCAGACGGGCATCACGCCCGGCTTGAGCGACTGGATTCGCCATCATTCACCTCCCTTTACGCCGCGTGCCGGCAATGTGAGACCTTCCGGCACCAGTGAATGCCCTGCACGCTGCTTTTCCTGCCAGCCCCAGCGATAGTGTTCACCCAATTGGCCACGCGCCAGTTCCATCGGTAACACCTTGATCGCCGCCTGCTCCAACACGCAAGCCTGCTCACACTTGCCACAGCCGGTGCAATCCTGGCTGTGGACCGTCGGCAGAAACATAGCGTGCTTGCCGGTACGCTCGTTATGTTGCAGCTCCAAGGTGATGGCCTTGTCGATCTGCGGGCAAACGCGGTAACACACATCGCAACGCAGCCCCTGCCAGTTCAGACAGTTTTCATGATCCAGCAACACCGCCAGCCCCATCCGTGCCTGATCGATATCCGTCAGGTTCGGATCCAGCGCACCGCTCGGGCAGGCCACCACACACGGGATGTCTTCACACATCTCGCAAGGGATATCCCGCGCCACGAAGTACGGCGTCCCCGCCGCTTTCGGTGACAACAGCGTCGCCAGTTTCAGCGTCTGGTACGGGCAGGCTTGCACACACTGACCACAGCGAATGCAGGCGCTATCAAACGCCCCCTCGGCCAGTGCTCCCGGCGGCCGCAGGGCCAGGCCATCACGTGCCTGAGACTGCTTTTGTTGCAGCCCCAGCAGTACGCCTATCCCTGCCAATCCCGCCACACTGCGAGCCGCATCCCGCAGGAAGCGACGCCGGGCCGGTGTTTTATCTCGTTGCTGGCTCATTCCGTTGGCCTTATACCTTCTCCAGTTTTACCGCACACTTCTTGTAGTCGGTCTCTTTCGACAGCGGATCGGTGGCGTCCAGCGTCAGATTATTGACCAGTTGCGCGGCATCGAAGAACGGCATATACACCAGACCTTGCGGCACGCGGTTACGGCCACGGGTTTCAACGATGCTCACTACTTCACCACGGCGTGACACTACCTTCACCTTGTCGCCACGGCGCAGATTGCGGCTCTTGGCGTCCAGCGGATGGATAAACAGCACCGCCTCCGGGAAGGCTCTGTGCAATTCTGGCACTCGGCGAGTCATCGAACCGGTGTGCCAATGTTCCAGCACGCGGCCAGTGGACAACCACAGATCGAACTCCTGATCCGGGCTTTCCGCCGCTGGCTCGAACGGCAGTGCGAAAATCACCGCTTTGCCGTCTGGCTTGCCATAGAAGCGCACGCTTTCACCGGCCTTCACGTAAGGATCGGTTCCTTCACGGTAACGCCACAAGGTTTCCTTGCCATCCACCACCGGCCAGCGTAACCCGCGCGCCTTATGGTACATATCAAAGGCGGCCAGATCGTGACCATGGCCGCGGCCAAACCCGGCATACTCTTCAAACAGCCCTTTCTGGATGTAGAAACCGAACTCGCGCGACTCGTCGTTCAACTGGTCGGCCGGGATCTCTTCCAGCTTGTACTTGTTCACTTCACCATTGACGAACAGCACGTCGTACAGGGTTTTGCCACGGTATTCCGGCTTCTGGTTAATCAGCTCTGCTGGCCAGACTTCTTCCACCTTGAAGCGTTTGGCAAATTCCACCAACTGCCACAGGTCGGACTTGGCCTCACCCGGTGCTTTCACCTGCTGATGCCAGAACTGAGTACGACGCTCGGCGTTACCGTAAGCTCCTTCTTTCTCTACCCACATCGCCGTAGGCAGGATCAGGTCGGCGGCCAATGCGCTCACCGTTGGGTACGGATCGGAAACCACGATAAAGTTGCGCGGATCGCGCCAGCCCGGCATGCGTTCTTCATTAATATTTGGCCCGGCCTGCATGTTGTTGTTACACATCACCCAGTAAGCATTCAGCTTGCCGTCTTTCAGCGCACGGTCTTGCGCAACCGCGTGCAACCCGACTTTTTCTGGGATGGTGCCCGCTGGCAGTTGCCACTTCTGTTCGGCAATCTGGCGGTGCTTCTCATTGGTCACGACCATGTCCGCTGGCAGGCGGTGGGAGAACGTCCCCACTTCACGCGCGGTACCACAGGCAGAAGGCTGGCCAGTCAGCGAGAATGGCCCGCAGCCTGGCTTAGAGATCTTACCGGTCAGCAAGTGTAGGTTGTAGCAAAGGTTATTAGCCCAGACGCCACGGGTATGCTGGTTGAAGCCCATCGTCCAATAAGACACGACCTTCACATTCGGGTCGGCATACAGTTTTGCCAGCGCTTCCAGTTGGTCTTTTGGCACGCCGCTCATTTCGGCGGTCTTTTCCAACGTGTATTCCGCCACAAAGGCTTTGTAATCTTCGAAGCTCATCGGCTCCGAAGCATCGCTGCCTGGGTTCTTCGCCGCTTTCTCCAACGGGTGGGTTGGGCGCAGGCCGTAACCGATATCGGTCACCCCTTTGCGGATATTGACGTGCTGCTTGAGGAAATCCTGGTCAACCGCGTTGTTCTGAATAATGTAGTTGGCGATGTAGTTCATGATCGCCAGATCGGTCTGCGGGGTGAACACCATGCCGTTATCCGCCAGCTCGAAGCTGCGGTGTTCAAAGGTGGAAAGGACCGAGACGTTGACCTTATCGTTGCCCAGGCGGCGGTTGGTAATGCGCGACCACAGGATCGGGTGCATTTCCGCCATATTGGAGCCCCACAGCACGAAGGCGTCGGCCTGCTCGATATCATCGTAGCAGCCCATCGGTTCATCCATGCCAAAGGTGCGCATAAAGCCGACCACGGCAGAAGCCATACAGTGGCGAGCGTTTGGATCGAGGTTGTTGGAACGCAGACCCGCTTTGAACAGTTTGGAGGCCGCATAGCCTTCCCATACCGTCCACTGGCCGGAGCCGAACATGCCTACCGCCTCTGGCCCTTTTTCTTTCAGGGCCCCTTTGAATTTTTCTTCCATAACGTCGAAGGCTTTTTCCCAAGTGATGGGAGTAAATTCACCTTCTTTGTCATACTGCCCGTTCTTCATGCGCAGCATTGGCTGTGTCAGTCGATCCTTGCCGTACATGATCTTGGGCAGGAAGTAGCCTTTGATACAGTTCAGGCCCCGGTTAACCGGAGCATCCGGATCGCCCTGCGAAGCCACAATGCGGCCATTTTGGGTACCGACCAGAACGCCACACCCGGTGCCGCAGAAACGGCAAGGTGCTTTGTCCCATTTGATTTCGTCACCGCTGCCAACCACGGCTTGGGCGACCGTTGGGATCGTCAGCCCGGCAGCTGCGGCAGCTGCCGCGGCTGCGTTCGCTTTCATGAAGTCTCGACGACTGAGTTTCATGGCATTACCTCACCTTGCTCATCCTGCTGGTGATAAACCAGCGACACTGCCAACACGCCTTCCAGATTGCGCGCCGACTCAATTTTTTCCAGCAACGCCTGGGAGCGTGCTGCTTGCATAACGACGACCAGCTTGCCCTGCTGCTGATCCTGTGCCGGAATCTCCGTATCAGGGATTGCCAGCAACGCCGAGATCAGCGCCGGGAACTTGTCAGGCCGAGCCTGCACCATCAACCCGCTTACGTGCCATTCACTGCTCATTATTTTCACTCCGGGTTATTGCAATCGCCGAGGTCGGGCAACCGGCAACGCAGGCACCACAACCATTGCACGCCGCCGCTTCGAGCGCCGGTTGGGCTATACCGCCTAACCGTGGCCGAAAACGGATTGCCTGCGTTTCACAACTGTCCTGACAACTGCGACATTCTACCCCCTGCATCGCCAGGCAAACGGCCGAAAAAGATGCCAATTGTTGCCAAGGCTGGTGCTGTGGTGGATAAAACAGTGGGGCTTCGCAGGCGTCTGCGCATTGTCGGCAAAAGGTACATTCCGCGCGTTGGAAATCGATTTCGGGATAACCGCCACTGCCGCTGATCAATACACCGGTTTCACAGGCGTTAACGCAGGCCTGGCATCGGGTACAACCCGCAAGGAAGAGAGGGGCTTCACGCGACCACGGGGGACGGATCGCATCAGTTTGATGACGCCATTGTCCGCTGAGCAATCTGCGTCGCGACAATTCGGCCATTCGGGTTATCCTTCAAAGTTGGCAACACGCGCGCGTGTAAAAAATTATTATAGTGTGACTTTATTATTTTTGGTCTCGCACCTCGGGTAAGAGGCAAGGATAAAATAGGCTTATCGGAGGGAGTACATAATCACCCTTAAGGGGTAAAAGTGGGTATTACTTGCGCCAGATCAATCACTGATAGCCGATATAGGGCATTTTGCCAACGGTAGGCCGCCAAAACGCTATTAACTTAATTATATAGCGAAGATTTTTTGGCGGCGGATGATACGTTTGTTCAAAATCGCCATGCTTTTTGCCAGCAAAAGTTATAATTTGACGGCGCATAACCCCCCGGCCATTAACCATAAGGATGCTTAATTGCTCGTAAAACGCTCTGTGACCGGCAGCCTGGCAAAGGCGCTGATTGGCATCGTGATACTTTCTGTGCTGTCCACCGGACTGGCTCTGACCACCGTGGCCGGCAGTCTGCAAGATGCCGAAGCGGTCAATATCGCAGGCTCGTTGCGCATGCAGAGTTACCGGTTGGCGTATGAGCTCACTAACGGCTCCGCTGAAGTGCAGCAGCACCTGGTGCAGTATCAGCAGTCGCTGATGGCTCCGGCCCTGCTTAAACTCGATCGATTTTATGTGCCTGACGATGTGCGGCAAAAATACCTGACGCTGCGCCAGGCCTGGCTGGTGCTGGAAAAACAGATCCTGGCCGGGAACCCGGAAAACTATCAGGCCAACGTGGCCAGCTATGTTAATCAGATCGACCATTTTGTCCTGGCTTTGCAACGCTACTCCGAACAAAAACTGACCATCGTGGCGACGATCAGCGTGATGGGCTACATCGCCATCATTGCCCTGGTGCTGTTCTGCATCCGCTTTATGCGCCGCCAGGTGGTCACCCCGCTCAAACGCCTGGTGGATGCCAGCCTGCGGATGCAACAACGTGATTTTAATCATCCGCCGCTCGACGTTTCATTGCCAAACGAGCTGGGCGTACTGTCGCAAACCTTCACCACCATGTCTGGCGAATTGGCGAAGCTCTACCAGTCGCTGGAGCAGAAGGTGCAGGAAAAAACCAAGCGGCTACAGCAGGCCAACCGCACGCTGGAGGTGCTCTACAGCTGCTCCCAGGCGCTGAGCGTTGGGCAGTTGGATCAGCGGGCGTTTGAGAAGGTCCTGCATATCATCAAGTTAAGCGAACAGTTGCATTGCATCCAACTCAATGTGGAAGACAGCCTCAGCCAATGGCAGGTCAGCAGTGGTGAACCCGTGGCGGAACTGGCCTGGCATTCGCAGGTGATTATGCAAGACAACAAACCCCTGGGCAGCCTGAGCTGGCAGCATGAGCAACAGCCGCCCCATCCGCACCTGATGCAAAGCGTCACCAATATGCTCAGCCGCGGGGTTTACTTTAACCGAGCACAAAAGCAGCATATGCAGTTCCTGCTGATGGAGGAACGCGCCACCATTGCCCGTGAACTACACGATTCGTTAGCCCAGGCCCTCACTTTCCTGCGCATCCAGCTTACCTTGCTCAAACGTACCCTGACAGGCCACTCATCGCAGGCGGATGAGATCATTGATGATTTTGATCGGGCATTGGCGGATGCCTATCGCCAATTGCGTGAACTGCTGGCCACCTTCCGGTTGAGCATTCAGGATGCCGATCTGAACGCCGCGTTGCAGCAGGTATTGGAACCATTAAAACTGCTGACCAGCGCACGGATTCAGTTACACTGTCGGTTAGCCTCACAGGCGTTGAATGCCCAACAGCAGGTTCATGCGCTACAGATCGTACGTGAAGCCGTGCTTAATGCCATCAAACACGCCGATGCACAGGAAATTGTGATCCATTGCGAAGTCTCCCCCAGCGGAGACAACGAGATCACCATTTGTGACGACGGCTGCGGCATCGACAGCCTGGATGAGCCGGAAGGCCATTACGGATTAACCATTATGAGCGAACGCGCAACGCGCCTGAACGGTACGTTACATATCAGGCGTGGCAATGCCGGGGGCACGGAGGTCTGTCTTAGTTTCCCGCCATAAGGGCTAACTGCATTGCACGGCGGCCATTCGAGCCGAACGACAATGCTAATTACTACTATATTTTAAGAGTCAGCTTTACTGCCGGCAGTACGCAGTGGCTTTACTCGCTACAGGGAGCACGTTTTATTGTGATAAAAAATTACCGAGTAATGATCGTGGACGATCACCCGTTGATGCGCCGTGGTATCAAGCAGTTGCTGGGGCTAGATCCTGCTTTCACCGTGGTGGCAGAAGCCAGCAGCGGTGCAGAGGCAATCGCCCTGGCTACGCAGTTCACGCCAGACGTGATCCTGCTCGATCTGAACATGAAGGGGCTTTCCGGGCTGGATACGCTGAAAGCATTGCGCGATGAAGGGGTGGATGCACGCATCATCGTGCTGACCGTTTCCGACTCCCGCAGCGATGTCTATGCGCTGATCGATGCCGGTGCCGATGGCTACCTGCTGAAAGACAGCGAGCCAGAACAGCTGCTGGAACATATTCGTCAGGCCGCCGAGGGCCAGAACGTGATTAGCGATGCGGTGGCGGACTATCTTTCGTCACGTAGCGAGCAGCACGATCCCTTTGCCGCTCTCACAGAGCGTGAACTGGATGTCTTGCAGGAAGTGGCGCGCGGCATGTCAAACAAGCAGGTCGCGGCACAGTTGCATATTTCTGAAGAGACGGTGAAAGTGCACATCCGCAATATGCTGCGTAAGCTCAATGTGCGCTCACGCGTGGCAGCAACCGTGATGTATCTGGAAGCGAAAAGCCAGTAATGCTTCCCCGGCACGCCGGGGAACATTCAACCAATGGCTGCCAGCAGCATCTCATGATGCTGATTAATCCAACTTTGGCTCAGCGGGCCCCAGTTTGCCAACTGGTAATAGCCATCGTTATTACGCTTCCCCTGCTGAACAAAGTGCAACTCCAGGCCCAGGCCTGGCAGCGCTTTTAGTACGTCCTGCAACGTACGCCGTGGCCAACCGGTCAATTCCATCAAGCGCGGAACGTTAGGACGTTCATTGCTGCTGATCAGCCAACACAGATAAAGACGACGAGCAAATACCGGGTTAATTTCCATGCTTAACTCCTGCTGAGGAAAACGTCCTGATTATTTCACCGTAACGCAATAAAATCGTCATGATGGCGCGTTTCATTACGGCGTAATGTGTAACTGTAGATTTCTAGTACGGTTATTTACATTATCTCCTTTTTTTCTCCACGCTTTATCTGCGCTTGACGAGTAAAGTGCTGTAGCACCTTTGGGTACAATCAAATTCTTCGACAGCCCGGCCACCAGTCAGTGCCAGGCATAAGCATAACTGATGCTGTCAAAAATAGAACAAGTCACAACGAGGTTCATGCCGCATGGCCAACTTTTTTATTGATCGCCCGATTTTTGCCTGGGTTCTGGCAATTATTCTTTGCCTGACGGGGACGTTGGCGATTTTTTCTCTGCCTGTCGAACAATATCCGAACCTCGCTCCGCCAAACGTGCGTATCAGCGCCACCTATCCTGGGGCATCGGCACAGACGCTGGAAAATACCGTTACCCAGATTATCGAACAGAACATGACCGGCCTCGACAACATGATGTATATGTCGTCTCAAAGCACCAACACCGGTCAGGCCTCGGTGACGCTGACCTTTGATGCCGGCACCGATCCTAACGAAGCCATGCAACAAGTACAAAACAAGCTGCAAGCCGCCATCAAGCGGTTGCCACAAGCGGTACAGCAACAAGGCGTTACGGTGTCAAAATCGGGCGACACCACGCTGATGATGGTGGCCTTTGTCTCCAACGATGGCAGCATGGATAAACAGGACATCGCGGACTACATCGTCTCCAACCTGCAAGACCCCCTCAGCCGCATTAACGGCGTGGGCAGCATGGACGTTTACGGTTCACAATACGCCATGCGTATCTGGCTGGATCCGAACAAGCTCACCAGCTACCAGCTCACCACCCAGGATGTGGTCAACGCCATCAGTTCGCAGAACACCCAGGTGGCGGTGGGCCAGCTAGGCGGCTCCCCTTCCGTGGATCAGCAGGCGCTGAACGCCACCATCAACGCTCAATCCCAATTGCAAACGCCGGAGCAGTTCCGCCAGATCACGCTGCGCGTCAATCAGGACGGTTCGCTGGTGACTCTGGGTGACGTTGCCACGGTGGAATTAGGCGGGGAAAACTATAACTACCTCAGCCGTTACAACGGCCTGCAGGCCGCCGGGATGAACATCAAGCTGGCTTCCGGTGCCAACGAATTGCAAACCGACCAGTTGGTGAAAGCCAAGATTGCCGAGCTTTCACAATATTTCCCGCACGGGCTGGAAGCCAAGATCGCCTATGAGACGACGCCGTTCGTGCAGGCGTCGATCCATGACGTGGTAAAAACCCTGCTGGAAGCCATTTTGCTGGTGTTTTTAGTCATGTACCTGTTCTTGCAGAACTTCCGCGCCACGTTAATTCCCACTATCGCCGTTCCGGTGGTGCTGTTGGGCACCTTTGCCATCCTTTCGGCCTTTGGCTACAGCATTAACACCCTGACGATGTTTGCCATGGTGCTGGCGATCGGCCTATTGGTGGACGACGCCATCGTGGTAGTGGAAAACGTGGAACGCGTGATGAGCGAGGAAGGGCTCTCCCCCAGGGACGCCACCCGTAAATCCATGGGGCAGATCCAGGGGGCACTGGTGGGGATTGCCATGGTGCTTTCGGCGGTATTTATTCCCATGGCCTTCTTCGGCGGGACCACCGGGGCCATTTATCGCCAGTTCTCGATCACCATCGTATCCGCGATGGTGCTTTCGGTGCTGGTCGCCATGATCCTCACCCCGGCCCTGTGCGCCACTATTCTCCAGCCGATCGCCAAAGGCCATCACCACGGCAAGCGCGGTTTCTTCGGCTGGTTTAACCGCATGTTCAACCGCAACACCGAACGCTATGAACGCGGGGTAGCGCGCGTGCTGCATCACAGCGCCCGCTACATGGTGATCTACCTGTTGCTGCTGGCCGGTATGGCACTGTTGTTTATCAAACTGCCGACCTCGTTCCTGCCGCAGGAAGACCGTGGCGTATTCACCGTACAGGTACAGTTGCCAGCAGGCTCCACTCTGCAGCAAACCACCAAGGTGGTGGAAAAGGTCGAGCACTACTTCCTGACCGAAGAGAAAGCCGACGTGCTGTCGGTATTCTCCACCATCGGTGCCGGGCCAGGCGGCAACGGCCAGAACGTCGCACGCCTGTTCTTGCGCCTGAAGGACTGGGATCTACGCAGTTCGGGTGCCAATAGTTCGTTCGATATCATCGAGCGTGCCACCAAGGCCTTTAGCAACATCAACGAAGCGCGCGTGATCGCCAGCAGCCCGCCAGCAATCACCGGGCTGGGGAACTCTTCAGGATTCGATATGCAGTTGGAAGACCACGCCGGGCTGGGGCATGGCAAGCTGATGGAGGCTCGCGATCAATTGCTGCAACTGGCTGGGCAAAACCCACAGCTATCGCGCGTGCGCCATAATGGCCTTGATGACAGCCCACAATTGCAGATCGATATCGATCAGCGTAAGGCACAGGCGCTGGGCGTGTCGATCGACGATATCAACAACACCTTGTCAACCGCCTGGGGCTCCACCTACGTCAATGACTTTTTAGACCGCGGGCGAGTGAAGAAAGTGTATGTTCAGGCCGGAGCGCCCTTCCGCATGCTGCCAGAGGACATCAACAAGTGGTACGTGCGTAACAACAGCGGTGGGATGGTGCCCTTCTCCGCCTTTGCGACTTCCCATTGGGAATATGGTTCACCGCGTCTGGAACGCTACAACGGTAACTCCACGGTAGAAATCGTGGGCGAGGCCGCCTCGGGCGTCAGTACCGGTACCGCGATGGATGAAATGGAAAAACTCGTCAGCCAGCTACCGACCGGTTTCGGTCTGGAATGGACCGCAATGTCCTACCAGGAACGCCTGTCCGGTTCCCAGGCACCGGCGCTGTATGCCATCTCGCTGTTGGTGGTATTCCTGTGTCTGGCAGCACTGTATGAAAGTTGGTCGATCCCATTTTCGGTCATGTTGGTGGTACCGCTGGGGGTGATCGGCGCCGTCACGGCCACCTGGCTGCGCGGGCTGGAAAACGATGTGTACTTCCAGGTGGGGCTATTGACGATTATCGGGCTGTCGGCCAAGAACGCCATCCTGATCGTAGAATTTGCCAACGAGCTGAACACTAAGGGCAAGGATTTGATGGCGGCAACGCTGGAAGCCTCGCGCCTGCGCTTGCGCCCTATCCTGATGACCTCATTGGCCTTTATCTTCGGCGTTCTGCCAATGGCCATCAGTTCCGGTGCGGGCTCTGGCAGCCAGCATGCGGTAGGTACCGGGGTGATGGGGGGGATGATTTCAGCCACCGTTCTGGCGATTTTCTTTGTGCCGCTGTTCTTCGTTTTGGTACGCCGCCGCTTCCCTAATAAGGCGCAGCCTCACCATCACGATAGCCAATAGCAGATGTAAAAAAGCAGCTTCGGAAAAACCGAGGCTGCTTTGCTACAAACTTGATGCTGTACCCATGGTGCTTTAAATAAAAACCAACCAATCGGCCTTGCGTTAAACCCTATCGCGGTGTTAGTTACCTAACATCTCATCGATGAAGTCTTTCCAATTTGTTAACTCGCGATCAACCATAATACTTCACTATCTCCGTTTATTGGACGCAAGGATTCTACGCCTGTTTTTTGACCAAGTGAAGCCTTTTGGAAACGATGCCAACCAAGAAAGCCTGGGGGTGTAACATATTTTTAGAGTAATCAAAAACCTACCCTGAATTTACATTGCTTTGACGATTTGGAACCTATGTAAAACAACGGATACATAGGTTAATTTTAATTTATCCTAAGCACAGCGCTCTCCGTTCCAACAACATTAAACACGCCAATCTTCATAGCACAATAACAGGATTATCCTTACATAAGGAGAGTATAATCCCATTATTGGCGCATTCCTTTTGTATGACTTGAAATTGCACCTTAGATTGCTATTCTGGTATTTCATTAATATAAAATAAGGATGGGCGCTATGAAAAAAATAACTCATGAAAAAGCCACCAATGTTATCGGCGGTAGTAATTTGGTTTGTGGCAACATAAGATATATATGGGTAAGGAATGACGATGGCAGTGGCAACTATATATGCAGGCAGAGAAAGGAATGTAATTATCCTGGCGATGAAAAATTCGGTAATCCACAAGTCCACTTTGAAAGAGTTGCCGATTCATTCTGTGGGCGCTAATTAACACCCGTTAATTTATCCGGTGTCTTTTTATAGACACCGGATGATGAACTCTCGACCTTACCCAAAAATTGCATGAGTAATTGTTGTGTTAGAATAATTATGGCATGTCGCTTTCCCTCTTTTCCGTTTGCCTGTGCTTGAGAATACGCTGAGGCACGGGGTGCACAATATATCGCGTAATCCATCACCAGCCCTGCGTCCAGGCCATCGAAAGTGCCCGTCTGCATACCTGTGCGGCAATCCACAGCTCCGGCATGGTCAAAATGCGTAAGGTTAGCCAGTTGCCGGTTATCCAGCCGGTATCTGGAAGCGGCGAACAGCCTAGGCGATCGCTACGTTAACACCAGAGGAAAACCACACGATAGCGCTCGGTGGATCGGGGTCGTCAAATTTTAATGAGATCAATCCGGCTACGTAATAGCTTATCCCCCAGAGCAGCAAGGTGAAAGGTTGTCGAACATACGATGCAACGCAGGTTGTCCTTTTACTCACTGCCATGCTCACAGGCATTGTAAGTATCCCAGCTTTAGTTCCACACACTTTTTGAGATTTCCGGTTTCTCAGCCATCAGCCGATATTCTTCCGGCGTCAGATTATTCAGGGAT